>JAYSMB010000301.1:0-18931 GCA_043725065.1 Burkholderiales bacterium | reverse complement strand
CTGGAAAGGTCGATCTGGTAGCTGAAATCGATCGCCTGTTCAGGGCAGGCCTCGATGCAGGCGTTGCAGCGCGTGCACAGGTCGAGGTCGATCGGGTTGTCGCTGATCCAGCTCACCTCGCAGGCGCCGAGCCAGCCCGACAGGTGCGTCACCGTGCCGGCGTGCACCGCCACCCTGCGCTCCTGCGGCAAGGTGCCGCCCGGGCGCGGCAAGAGCAGGCTCACGTCGAGCTTGTCGCCGAGCATCTGCGCCGCTCGCGCGGCCGCGTCGGCCGCACCGATCACCAGCACGCGCCCGGCCGAGCGATAGCTCACGACCGGCACCGGCTCGGGCTGCGGCAGTTGCGCAGCGGCGAGCAAGGCGGCGATCTTCGGCGTCGCCGCGTTCGCGTCCTTCGACCAGCCGCCGGTTTCGCGAATATTGACGAAAAGAATCGGCCGCTCGGCAACGCTCGCCGCCCCTTCGGTCTCTTCGTTCAGCTCGAGGAAGAGGCGGCTCTCCTGGGTGCAGGCGACCACCAGGTCGTCGTTGCCCTTGGCGGCGCGCTGGAACGCCCCGGCCTCGCGCCGGCACAACGTCGAATGAACGGTCGCGAGCCCTTGGCCGGCGTCAGGCCCGAGGGCCTGGATCAGCCCCGGTCCGTCCAGGGGCATCGTCTTGTTGCAGTCGCAGATCAGGATCGTCATCGGGGTGGGGTTCGGCGCGGGTTGCACGTTCGTCGCTGAGCGAACCGGATTCTTCGAGCGGTACCGACTGTGCCACCGCGGCGCTCGACGCGCCATTGATAGAAGCCACCAGCGCCGCGGCCTCACCCTCGCCCTCACCCTCGTCCTCGTCGTCGAAAAGACCGAGGAACTTCGCCTGGTTCATCTGGCGCAGCATCGCGATCGGAATCGGGTCCGGCTTGCCGTAGTCATCGATGTAGGTGTCGAGGCCGTCCATCACGTTGAAATGCGGGTCGGTGAAGAGCTTCTTCATCGCGGCGTTCTTCACACCCTCGTCGACGCCGGGCAGCACGAAACGCGAATAGTCGGACGCGCGGGTCAGCCGCGCGACGTCGTTCATTGTTGGCAGCGGCAGTGGCAGCGGCGGCGGTTCGCCGGTCGCGACCGGCGCGGTCTCGACTCGAACGAGCGGCGGCGCAGTGCCGGGCATCGGCGGCGCAACGAGTGGCTGTTCAGCGCCGGGCAACGGCGCCCGAACGAGCGGCGGCGCAGTGCCGGGCATTTGCGTCGGAACGAACGGCGCCGCCACCCCGGCGAGCCCGGCGGGCGCCGCAAGCGGATCGGCAATTCCGCTTTGCACCCGGGCCTTGCGCCGCGCCCAGCGCGCGACAAAGCCGTCGGCATCCACCGTCATCGCCGCTCCCCCGGCGACACGAACGATTGCGGCCGACGCCGTTTTTTCGGCTCGGGCCGGTAGTTCTCGTCGGTATACGCCTGGAGCCAGGCGGCGAGATCGGCGGGCAGCGCGACGTTGTCGACGCGTTCCTGCGCATCGAGCCAGCGCCCGGCTTCACCGTACGAAAGGCTCACCGTCTCGGGCCAGGCTCGCGACGGGTCTTCGTCATCGATGCGCCAGACGACGAACCAGACCGGCGCGCCGGAACTGAGGTTGAGGTAGTAACCCTCGGCCTGATCGCGAAAGAGTTCGAGCGTGAAACCGGGAAAGAGGGTGCGGCAGATCTTGCCGTCGTCGCGCAGCACGCGCGGTTCCGAGCCGAACACCTCTTCCTGCAAGACGACTTCGGCAATTCTGAAACGCCAGTCCTCCCAGCGGTTCGGCGCCGTCTCGCGCTCCATCACCACAGCCACTTGAACCGACGGCCGCTCCACCGCTCAGTCCTTCGAAATGCTGATCGTCGGAAACTTCGACGAAAAATCCTTGGCCCGCTGGGCGATCTTCACGGCGACCTGGCGGGCGACGCTCTTGTAGAGACCGGCGATCTCGCCGTCGGGGTCGCTGACGACGCTCGGCCGACCGTTGTCGGCCTGGACCCGGATCGACAGGTTCAGCGGCAAGGCACCGAGGTAGTCCATGTTGTATTCGGCGGCGAGCCGTTTGCCGCCATCCTCGCCGAAGATGTGCTCGACGTGGCCGCATTTCTCGCACACGTGAACCGCCATGTTCTCGACGATGCCGAGGATCGGCACGCCGACCTTCTCGAACATCTTGATGCCTTTCTTCGCGTCGAGCAGCGCGATGTCCTGCGGCGTGGTGACGATCACCGCGCCGGTCAGCGGCACCTTTTGCGAAAGCGTCAGTTGGATGTCGCCGGTGCCGGGCGGCATGTCGACGATCAGGTAGTCGAGCTCGGCCCAGTTGGTCTGGCGCAGCAGCTGTTCGAGCGCCTGAGTCGCCATCGGGCCGCGCCAGATCATCGGATTGTCGGCTTCGATCATGAAGCCGATCGACATCACCTGGACGCCGTAGTTTTCCATCGGGTCCATCGTCTTGCCGTCGGCCGAATCGGGGCGTCCCTCGATCCCCATCATCATCGGCTGGCTCGGGCCGTAGATGTCGGCGTCGAGAATGCCGACCTTCGCGCCTTCGGCGGCCAGCGCGAGGGCCAGGTTCACCGCGGTCGTGCTCTTGCCGACGCCGCCCTTGCCCGACGCCACCGCGACGATGTTCTTCACCTTCGGCAGCAACTGCACGCCGCGCTGCACCGCGTGCGGCGTGACCTTGGTCGAGAGGTTCGCGCTGACGTTCTCGACACCCGCCACGCTGCGCGCAGCGCCGATCAGCGCCTTGCGCAACGCCGCGATCTGGCTCTTCGCCGGATACCCGAGCTCGACGTCGAAGGCCACGTCGCCGCCTTCTATGCGCAGGTTCTTCACCTGCCGCGTCGACACGAAGTCCTTGCCCGTGTTCGAGTCGATGACGCTCTTGAGCGCGTCGAGCAGCGCGGTTTCGGTGACGGGCATGGGGGGTGCGGTGGGGGCGCGAGGCGCGACGAGTCTAGCGCAGCGAGCTGCCGCATACCCCTCGCGCGCCTAGAATCGAACCTCATTTTCGCCCAATAAAAGACCCTTCCTTCATGACCCGCAAGCTCTTCGTCACGACCGCATTGCCGTACGCGAACGCGCCGTTCCACATCGGTCACATGATGGAGTACATCCAGGCCGACATCTGGGTGCGGTTTCAGCGGATGCGGGGTCACGCGGTGCATTTCGTCTGCGCCGACGACGCCCACGGGGCGCCGATCATGATTGCCGCCGAGAAGGCGGGCAAGACGCCGCAGGCCTTCGTGGCCGAGATCGCGGCCGGGCGCAAGGCCTACCTCGACGGCTTTCACATCGGTTTCGACAACTGGCATTCGACCGACGGCCCGGAGAACCACGCGCTCGCCAAGGAGATCTACCTCGCGCTGCGCAAGAACGAGCTGATCTCGACCAAGGTGATCGAGCAGTTCTACGACCCCGTGAAGAACATGTTCCTGCCGGACCGCTACATCAAGGGCGAATGCCCGAAGTGCGGCGCGAAGGATCAGTACGGCGACTCGTGCGAGGTCTGCGGCGCGGTCTACGCGCCCACGGATCTGAAGAACCCGTACTCGACGCTTTCCGGCGCGACGCCGGTGATGAAGAGCAGCGAGCACTATTTCGTGCGCCTGAGCGACCCGCGCTGCGTGGAATTCCTGCGGCAGTGGACCCAGTCGGTCGGGCTGCAGGCCGAAGTGCTGAACAAGATCAAGGAATGGTTCACGAAGGACGAGGACGGCCACGGCGGACTCGGCGACTGGGACATCAGCCGCGACGCGCCGTACTTCGGCATCGAGATCCCGGATGCGCCCGGCAAGTACTTCTACGTCTGGCTCGACGCGCCGATCGGCTACCTCGCGTCGCTGAAGAACTACTTCGACCGGGGCTGCGCCGCGGCACGGGGAGAGCCGCGCAGCTTCGACGCGTTCATGGCCGATCCGGCGACCGAGCAATATCACTTCATCGGCAAGGACATCACCTACTTCCACACGCTGTTCTGGCCGGCGATGCTGCGGTTCAGCGGCCGCAAGACGCCGACCAACGTGTTCGTGCACGGCTTCATCACCGTCAAGGACGAAAAGATGAGCAAGAGCCGGGGCACCGGCATCTCGCCGCTGCGCTATCTCGAACTCGGCATGAACCCCGAATGGCTGCGCTACTACATCGCCGCCAAACTGAATTCGAAAGTCGAGGACATCGAGTTCAGCCCGGACGATTTCGTCGCGCGGGTGAACAGCGATCTGGTCGGAAAGTACATCAACATCGCGAGCCGCGCCGCGGGTTTTCTCACCAAGCGCTTCGGCGGCGTAATGGCGCCAGGCTCCGGCACCGAAGGCCAGGAGTTGCTCAGCGTACTGCAGTCAGGGCGAGCTTCGATCGAGTCGCTCTACGACGAGCGCGAGTACGGCAAGGCGCTGCGCGAGATCATGCTGCTCGCCGACCGCGTCAACGGCTATGTCGACCAGAACAAGCCGTGGGAACTCGCCAAGAAGGTTGGCGCCGGCGAGACGCTTCACAAGGTCTGCTCGATCTGCATCGAGGCGTTCCGGCTGCTGACGATCTACCTCAAACCCGTGCTGCCGGCGCTGGCGGCCGAGGTCGAGGCCTTCCTGCGGGTCGCGCCGCTCGCCTTCGCCGATGCGGATCGCCGGCTCGGCGCGCACACGATCGGCGAATACCGGCATCTGCTGCAACGCGTCGATCCGAAGACGCTCGATGCGCTGTTCGAAGCGCCCGCCGTCGAAGTCCGTGCACCCGGCGGTGAAGCCCTCGCACCCGAAATCGGCATCGCCGACTTCGCCAAGATCGATCTGCGTATCGCGAGAATCGTCGATTGCGAAGCCGTCGAAGGCTCGACCAAGCTGCTGCGCCTGACGCTCGACGCCGGCGAAGGCAAGACTCGCACCGTGTTCAGCGGCATCCAGTCGGCGTATGCGCCCGCCGACCTGATCGGCAAGCTCACGGTGGTGGTCGCGAACCTCGCGCCGCGCAAGATGAAGTTCGGCATCAGTGAAGGCATGGTGCTGGCCGCCTCGCACGCCGATGAGAAAACGCACCCCGGCATCTTCATCCTCGAGCCGGGGCCCGGGGCGGAGCCCGGCCTGCGGGTGCGTTGAGTCCGGCGATGAGCGGCGTCGACATCGTCCGCGAATTTCCCGACACGACCTGGGCTACGGACGGCCCGACCCGCGGCGTCGAATCCACCGTCGAAGACGGCAAGGTGCTCATCTTCCCGCAGCTGCCGTTCACGCTCGCGCAAGCCGAGAAAAAGTTCCTCCACGAGCGCTGGGCCGACGGCCACGCGAAGAACATCTCGGTGCGCTGGCTGGGCGGCGAGTTGCGCGGCGCCGCGGCGCAAGGCGCCGACCTCGAAGCGCTGCGCGCGATGGTCGTGCGCTACGCCGAGCAGGCCGAGGCCTTCGCGCTGCGACTCTTCCCGCACTACACCGGCCACCTGCGGCGCGGCAACTCGTCGTTCCGCCCGGCGCAGATCGCGACCCGGCAGACGAGCTGGCGCAAGGACGACACGCGGCTGCACATCGACGCCTTCCCGTCGAACCCGATGCACGGCACCCGCCTGCTGCGCGTCTTCAGCAACGTCAACCCGTCGGGCCAGCCGCGCGAGTGGCGCGTCGGGGAGCCGTTCGAGGACCATGCGCGGCGCTACTTGCCCCGGATCGGCCGGCCGCTGCCCTACTCCGCCCTGCTGCTGCACGCGCTGGGCATCACAAAGCGGCGCCGCACTGAATACGACCACGTGATGCTGCAACTGCACGATCGCGCCAAGGCCGATCTCGAGTTCCAGCGCACCGGCCCGCAGGCCCGAATCGACTTCGCACCCGGCACGACCTGGGTTGTCTACAGCGACCAGGTTCTGCACGCCGCGATGGGCGGACAGCACATGATGGAACAGACGTTCCTTCTCGATGTCGCGAGCCTCCGGCAACCGGCGAAGTCGCCGCTGCGAACGCTCGAGCGGCTGCTGAATCGGGCGCTGCGCTGAAGCGCGCCCGGGAGGGCTGATCCGACGGCGCCCGCCAGCCTCGGATCGGTGCGCGAACAAGCCCTTCCTCAATAAATCCTTCAACCTCAGCTATTCCGGACACGACCTATGAGCGGCACGTCCAAGCGCGCGACTTGACCCCATGTGGAAGATCCTCAGGCAGATCGCCCGCACCGGGACCCGCAGCGAAGCGGCGCCCGACTGCGACGATTCACTGCGCGTCGAGGCCGAGCGGATCCAGCGCGAAGTGCTCACCATCCTGGGCCGGGCGCTCGCGATCCGGCAGGTGGACGCGGGATCGTGCAACGGCTGCGAACTGGAGATCAACGCGCTCGACAATCCGTACTACAACCTCGAGGGCCTGGGCATCCGATTCGTCGCCAGCCCGCGTCACGCCGACCCGCTGCTCGTCACCGGCCCGGTGTCGCGCAACATGGAACTTGCGCTGTCGCGGACCTACGATGCCACGCCCTCGCCCAAGCTCGTCGTCGCGGTCGGCGACTGCGGTTGCGACGGCGGCATCTTCGGCGCCAGCTACGCGACTCGCGACCCGGTCGCGAGCGTCCTTCGCGTTGATGTCGCGGTGCCGGGTTGCCCGCCGGCGCCGATCGAGATATTGCGCGGCATCCTGACGGCGGTGCGCCGGAGTCGGCCGACGTCGGATGGAGCGAACCAGGCGCCATGATCGGCTCGAACGCCCGGTTGGTCGACCGCGGGGCGGCGCTCACGAGCAAACCGAAATAGTCCACAGATCGCCGCCCGTCCGCGCCAGAGCCCTGCGATATCCTCGCCGCCGAGGAAGAGACCAACCGTGGGATATCTCGACGATTTGAAACGCCAGGCCGACGAGGCCCGGGCCCGACAGACGCTGGACACCGCTGCGCTGGAACGCAACGCGCTCGTGACCGACTCGGCCTGCCAGTCGGCGTTTCGCTACCTGGTCTCGCTGGCGCAGCAGTTGAATGTCCTGCAGCCGGTCTCCAAAGCGGTCTTCCGCTTCGATTCGCGCAATATCTTTCGGGATTTGAAGATCAGCGACGTTCGCGCCGATTCGCGCATGCGAAAGCTCCGCGGCGCCGAAGTCTTCGACCATGTCGTCTTCGGATTCGACCTGAAGACCGGCAGGCGCATCGCGATTTCCAAGGACTTTCCGCCCGAGATCCAGAAGCTCGAAGCCAGGTTGACCCAGTGCGGCGCCAGGTTCCAGAGCGAATCGCTCTACGACTCGGAAGACGGGCGCTTTCTCGAAAAGCGCTTCGAGTTCCTTGCCGATTTCAATGCCGTCGTGCGCATGATCCCGGATCACGACAGCGCGTGGATCCAGTTCCAGATCGTCAACCTCGAAGGCTTCGAGACCGTCGCGGTCCAGTTCCCGGCGTTCGAAGTGGGCGGTGCCCGCCTCGACGAGCTTGCGCGCTGGATCGTCGGCGAGCCGAACGCCTTCCTGCGCGACGGGCAGGGGCTGCGCCGGGTCGATGCCTGAGGGGGCCGGCGCGGCGGCCCGGTAGACTCCGATTCTTTCGTGCCCGTCTGTGCCCATGCCCTGGTTCTGGAAGCCCTACACCTCCGACATCACCTCGTTCATCGAGGATCTGAAGGCCAAACGCCCGGCCCTAGAGGACGAACAGCGCCGCGGCCGGGCCCTGCTCTGGGACAAGCGCATCGACCGCGTGGCCGAGGCCGACTACGGCGACGCCAACGTTCCGCAGCAGCCCTACGTCTACCAGACGCGCCAGCGCTGAGCTGCCGAACTTCGCGATGAGTGGATTCGCGGCCGCCGAGGCCGAGGCGTCAGCCGTGACGATGGCGGCCGATGCGATCGACGGCATCGCCGTCGCCCGCCTCTACGGCGAGCCGCTGTTCGCGCTGCCGACCGACCTCTACATCCCGCCCGACGCGCTCGAGGTCTTTCTCGAAGCCTTCGAAGGGCCGCTCGATCTCCTGCTCTACCTGATCAGGAAGCAGAACTTCAACATCCTCGACATTCCGATGGCGAGCGTGACGCGGCAGTACCTTGCCTACGTCGAGCAGATCAGGAAGACCAATCTCGAGCTGGCCAGCGACTACCTGCTGATGGCGGCGATGCTGATCGAGATCAAGTCGCGCATGCTGTTGCCGCCGAGGAAAATGGCCGACGGCAAGGAGGCCGAGGATCCGCGCGCCGAACTCTTGCGCCGCCTCGTCGAATACGAGCAGATGAAGCTCGCCGCCGCCCGGCTCGACGCGCTGCCCCTGCTCGGCCGCGACTTCCTGCGCGCCCAGGTCGCGGTCGACGACACCCTGGCGCTGCGCCTGCCCGAGGTCCCGCCGGCCGACCTGCGCGACGCCTGGGCCGATCTCATGCGGCGCGCGAGTCTGACCCAGCATCACCGCATCTCGCGCGAGCAACTGAGCGTGCGCGAGCACATGAGCCTGCTGCTGCGCGGCCTGACCGGCCGGCGCTTCGCGATCTTCGAGGACCTGTTCGACGCCGAGCGCGGACCGCAAGTCCTCGTCGTCACCTTCATCGCCCTGCTCGAGCTGGCGCGCGAGCACCTGATCGAGGTCACACAGGCCGAAGCGTTCGCGCCGATCTACGTGCGGCTGGCGTACCAGTCCAGCTGACGGAGGTTCGTCCTCATTTCCTGGCCAGCTTGAAGGCGATCATCGCCCTCAGCTTGTTCGGCAGGACCGGCTTGATGAGCAAGTGGAAGTCGTGCTCTTGCGCTTCCTGGTCGTGGCCGGTCATGCTACTGCCGGTGACGACGATGGCCGGCAGCCGATCGCCGAAGCGTTGACGCAAGACATCGATCGCGGCCACGCCCGTCTCGCCATGCTCCAGACGATAGTCGGCGATCACGAGCGCCGGCTTGACGGTCGCCGGATCGCTTGCCGCCGCCCAGGCCCGCGTGGCGGCCACGCTATCGAAAGCTTCGATCGCCGCGCCCCAGCCGCGCAACAACACTTCGAGCCCCTGACGCACCGCCGGCTCGTCTTCGACGATCACGATCAGCTTGCCGTCGAGCGTCAGGCCGATCGGTGCCTTGCGGGGCTGGGCAGGCGTGCCGGCGCGCGGCGCTTTGCCGACCGGCAGCTCGAGCGTGAACACGCAGCCGTGGCCCATTTCGGAACGCAAGGCGATCGGCACCCCCATCAATGCGGCGAGGCGCTTGACGATGGCCAGCCCCAGGCCCAGGCCCTTCTTCTGCTCGCCGAGCGCGGCGGTGGGCGTGCCTGGCAATTGATAGAACTCCTCGAACACGCGGACCCGCTCGTCCTCGCGGATTCCGGGGCCGGTGTCCCAGACTTGCATGCGCACGAACTCGCCGCGCCGGCGTGCGCTCACGAGCACCGAGCCATCGTTGGTGTAGCGGATGGCATTGGAAAGCAGGTTGCGCAGGATCCGCTCTACCAGCAGCGGGTCAGCCAGCGCCACATGCTGGCCGCCGCGAAAGCGCAGCCCCAGCCCTTTCTCGAACGCGGCGGGTTCGAAGTGCAGGCGCAGCTTGCGAAAGATCTCGCCGGCGCCGAAGCTCTCGGGGTTGACCTCGACGCCGCCGCTGTCGATGCGCGTGATGTCGAGCAGCTCGGAGAACAGGCCTTCCAGCGCATCGACCGATTCGTTGATGCTGTTGACGAGTTGCGCGACCTCGGGTTCGTGGGTGCGCTGGCGCAGCGCTTCGGCGAACAGGCCCATCGCGTGCAGCGGCTGGCGCAGATCGTGGCTGGCGGCGGTGAAGAACTGGGTCTTGGCGCGATTGGCGACTTCGGCTTCGTGGCGCGCGGCGTCGGCCACGCATTTTTCGGCGCGCAACTGCTCGGCGAGGGCCTCGGTGCGCAGCTTCAGGGCGATCACGCGATCGAACGATTCGCGGTAGTTGCGCCCGAGGACGACGGTCATCCCCATCGCCGTCGCCATGACGATGGCCAGTGGCCAGCTCAGCCCGACCATGTGCGAAGCGACGGTGGCGATCGCCGGGACGAATACCAACAGCACGAACACGACGAACAGCGCGAACTGCGGCGCCAGAATCGGCACCGACGCAACGCAGAAGGTGAAGACGACCAGCACGAGCGCGATCTGTTGCGCCGCGTCGCCATAGCTGAAGAACAGCCACGCCGCGGCGCCCCAGAGCGCCCCCGACGTCAGGACGCCGGCCTGCCAGACGCGCAGGCGCGCGAGCAGGCGAGTGGCCGTCCTCGGCTCGTGATGGGCGAAGCGCAGCGCCAGCCAGACGCGAGTCAGCCAGACCGCGCCGAACAACAAACCCCAACCGAGAAGAAGCGAACGCGGCGCGGCGTTGGCGAACATCAGCAGCACCACCAGCGCGCCGACGAAGTGGCCGGCCAGCGTAGTGCGATTGAAGGCGAAGGTGCCGCGAACCTGGTCGCGCAGCAGCGCAAAGCCGTCGAGCGGCGCCTCGGCCGGCATCGGCCCGGCCGTGGCGCCAGGGCCGCCCGCTGGCGTCAGGGCGAACGGGGGCGTGGCGGCCATGGTGCGATGGCGCCCTGGCTCGACATCTGGCCCACGGCCAGCACTGCCTGGGTTCGCGAGTTGACGCCGAGCGCGCGCAGAACCGCGGCGACGTGATCCTTGACCGTTTCCACCGAGAGGTTCAGCTCGCGCGCGATCAACTTGTTCGAGAGTCCGCGCAACAGCAAGGCGAGCACGTCGGTCTGACGCGGCGTCAGCTTGAACGCCGCGAGCGCCGCCGCCGGTGGCACGGACGGGATGCTGAACGCGTGGCCGGCGGGATGACCGGAGCCGCCGGTGTCGGGCACTTCGCCTTCATCGCGCATCGTCATCGGCGGCACGTAGATGCCGCCCTTCATGACGACGTTCAGGGCTTCCTGCAGGGTCTCGTTGCTGGCCCGCTTGGGCACGAAGCCCATCGCGCCGAGGTCGATGGCGCGGATCACGTCGGCGCTGCGGTCCGATGCCGAGACGACGACCACCGGCACCGCGGGCCAGGCCGCCCGCAACTCGGCCAGCAACTCGAAGCCGTCGGCGTCGCCGAGGCGCAGATCGAGCAGCATCAGATCGAAGCCGCCGTCGGCAGCGGCCAGCGCCTCGCGCGCCGCGCGCGCACCGGCCGCGCCGACCACCGAGACGTGGGTGCCTATGCCCTGGATCACGTTCTGCAGCGCCGTGAGGATCAGCGGGTGATCATCGATGAGCAAGACGTTCATCTTGAGCTCCTGGCCTGTCATGTGTAGCGCCGAGCGACCGACTCGGCAATGCAGACCGGCTTGTCCGACCCGTCGCGTTCCATCTTCACTTCCATGGTCAGTTGAGCGCCACCTTCGAGCCGCTCATATCGCAGCAGCTTGAAGCGACCACGCAGCCGGCTCCCGCTCGGCACCGGCGCCGGAAAGCGAACCCGGTTCAGGCCGTAGTTGACGCCCATTTTCGTGTCGCGCACTTCGAAGGCGCCGGCACTCATTTCGGGCAGCAGCGACAAGGTGAAAAAGCCGTGCGCGATGGTCGCTCCGAACGGTCCCGCCGCGGCGCGCTCGCGGTCGAGGTGAATCCATTGATGGTCGCCGGTGGCATCGGCGAACAGCTGGATGCGCTCTTGCGTGACATCGATCCAGTCGCTCACCGCAAGCTCTTCGCCGACCATGGATTCGAGCTCGGCAAGCGTCGCGAAACTTCGCATCTCAGGAATTCATTTCAGTTGACCCAGACGATGATCGGTTCCCACTGCTCGCGGTCGCGCTCGAAGCGCACCGAGGAAACATCCCAGAGCGTGAGGCCGTGCGCCGCGAGGTGGACGTAGTTCTGCGTGTCGCGCAGGAACCCGAGCAAGGGCACACGCACCGATTCGAGGAAAGTGCGCAGCTGATCGGTCGAGATCGTGCCTTCACGGGTGCGCGTGCCGACGACCGCGAGCTGGACGTTCGGGCTGCGCCGGTGCGCCAGCAACTGGCCGATGAAATCGTGCGTCGCGTTGATGTCGAAGATGCTCGGCTGGAGCGGAATCAGCACCTTGTCGGCGAGCTTCATCACTTCGTCGAGGCGCTTGCCGTGCAGGCCGGCGGGCGTGTCGAGAACGACGTGGGTCGTTCCTTTGGGAGGGCGGACGACGTCCCCCTGGGCCGTTTCCCAGGCGCTGATCTTCGGCAGGCCGGCGGGCCGGTGGTCGAGCCAGGTCCGCGCCGACTGCTGGCGATCGACATCGCCCAGCATCACGGCGCGACCGCGCGAAGCGAGGTAACCCGCGAGGTTGGTCGAGAGCGTCGTCTTGCCTACGCCACCCTTCGGGTTGGCGACCACGATCACAGGCATTGCGGCCCTCCGTGCGTTTTTGGTTTTGCGGTTATGTTAGCGGCGCCCGGCGCTCGGACGCCATCCCGAGTTACCAGCGCAACCCATCACGAGACCCGTCCATGGCCGAAACAGCCGCGCCTTCGCAGGTGCCCCCGTCCCCGGGCGCAGAGATCCTCGTCCTCGTCGCGCACCCCGAACTGGAGCAGTCCCGGGCCAACCGCCGCATGCTGCTCGAAGCGCGGTCGCTGCAAGATGCGCTGCCGCCCGGCAGGATCGAGGTGCGCGATCTTTACGCGCTTTATCCCGACTACCTGATCGACATCGCCGCCGAGCAGACCGCACTCGCCGCGGCGCGACTCGTCGTCTGGCAACAGCCGATCCACTGGTACGGCATGCCGCCGCTGCTGAAGTTGTGGGTCGACGACGTGCTGACCTTCGGCTGGGCCTACGGGCCGGGCGGCACCTCGCTGCGTGGCAAGGACCTCTGGCTCGTCGCCACCACCGGCGGCCCGGAAGATTCGTACCGGCCCGACAGCTACAACCGCTACTTCTTCGAAGCTTTTCTGCCGCCCTACGAGCAGACGGCCGCGCTATGCGGCATGCGCTTCCTGCCACCGTTGATGCTGCACGGCGCGCACAAGGCGAGCGAAGCCGAGATCGCGGCGCATGCCACAACCTATGCGAAGCAGCTCACCGGCTATCCACTGTGGCCCGAGCTCGACGCGATCGAGCAATGCGTCGAATGCGAGGTGCCGTTGACGGCACGGCCGATGGAAAACGTCATGGAGGCAACCGCCTGATGGAACACGGCTCCTGGCTGACCGGCCTGCTCGTCTACCTGGCCGCCGCCGTCTTCGCCGTGCCGGTGGCCAGGTTTCTCGGACTCGGCTCGATCATCGGCTATCTTGCCGCCGGCATCCTGATCGGGCCCTGGGGGCTGAAGTTCGTCACCGACCCGCGGCAGATGCTTCAGTTCGCCGAGTTCGGCGTCGTCCTGATGCTGTTCCTGGTCGGCCTGGAGCTCGAGCCGCAACGCCTGTGGTCGCTGCGCAAGCCCATCTTCGGCTGGGGCAACGCGCAACTGTTCGGCTCGGCCGCCCTGCTCGTGGCGGGCGGTCTCGCTTTCGGCATGGACTGGCGGCTCGCGGTGGTGGCCGCGATCGGCCTGGCGATGTCGTCGACGGCGATCGGCCTGGGCGTGCTCGCCGAGCGAAACATGATGGCCACGACCGCGGGCGAAAGCATCCTGAGCGTCTCGCTGCTGCAGGACATCGCGGCCATTCCGATCCTGGCCCTGCTGCCGTTTCTGGTGATGGGCAGCGGGCACGAAGGCGCGGGCGGCGGCGGCTGGCTCGGCCCGCTGAAGGCGATCGGCACGATCGCCGTCGTCATCCTCGGTGGCCGCCTGCTGCTGCGGCCGATGCTGCGCTGGATCGCGCTGAGCGACACGCCCGAGATCTTCACCGCTGCCTCGCTGCTGCTCGTGGTGGCGACGGCCGCGCTGATGAACGCGGTCGGCCTGTCGATGGCGCTCGGCGCCTTCCTGGCCGGCGTGCTGCTCGCGGAAAGCGAATACCGGCGCGAGCTCGAGACCGACATCGAGCCGTTCAAGGGCTTGCTGCTCGGCCTGTTCTTCATCGCCGTCGGCATGAGCATCGACTTCGCGGCGGTGCTGCGACAGCCCTGGCTGATCGCCGGCGTGGTCGTCGCCTTCCTTGTCGTCAAGGCGCTGGTGCTGTGGGCGATGGCGCGCACGATGACCATCCCCCGACTCGAGCGGCCGATCTTCATCCTGCTGCTCGCGCAGGGCGGCGAGTTCGGCTTCGTCGTGTTCCAGACCGCGCAGCAGGCCGGCGTGATCTCGATGCCGGTGTCGTCGTTCCTGGTCGCGGCGGTCGCGATCTCAATGCTGCTCACGCCGCTGTTTCTGGTCGCCGCCGACCGCTGGTGGATTCCGTTTCTGGCCGGCTTGAAACGCCGCCCGGATGTCAAGGAGATCAGCGAGCCGCGGAACGCCTCGGTGATCATTGCCGGCTTCGGCCGCTACGGGCAGATCGTCGGCCGCATGTTGTTCGCCAATGGTGTCGCCGCGACCGTGCTCGACCACGATGCCGAAGCCATCGAGGCCCTGCGCAAGTTCGGCTGGCGCGTCTACTACGGCGACGCGACCCGGCTCGACCTGATGCGCAGCGCCGGCGCCGACAAGGCGCGGGTTCTCGTTCTGGCGATCGACGACACCGTGCAAAGCGTCGAGTGCGCGAAGATGGTTCGCGAGAACTTTCCCGAAGTCACGATCGTCGCCCGGGCCCGCAACGTCCAGCACTACTACGAGCTGTATGAACTCGGCGTGACGATGATCGAGCGCGAGACGCTCGACTCGGCGCTGATGACGGCGCGCAGCGCGCTCGAGCAGCTTGGCTGGCAACCGCACCAGGCGAGAAATCTCGCCCTTCGCTTTCGCCGGCACAACGTCGCGCAGCTCGCCGCGCTGGCGCCGCACCGCAAGGACGAGGCGCGCCTCATCGCCGCCGCCAAGCAAGGCCGCCGGCAGCTCGAGGAACTGTTCGCGATCGAGCGCCAGCAGGCGGCCGAGCGCCAGACCCGCGCCGGCTGGAGCGCCGATGTGCCGGCAGCGACCGATCAGAAGCCTCTGCCATCCTGAGCGAAAGCGCAAGGGTCTCATCGCCCCGCGAGACCCTTCCTCTCGTCCAGGGGGACGGACGGTCTGTCATTCGATCTTGCATGCCTCCTCGAACGAGAGCCGGGGGCTGCGCGAAAACAGTTTTGCCGGATCGCCGTGGCCGAGGTTGCAGATGAAATTCGTCTTGACCTCGGTGCCGCTCCAGAACGCCGCGTCCACCTTGGCGTTGTCGAAGCCGCTCATCGGCCCGCAGTCGAGGCCAAGCGCCCGCGCCGCGACGATGAAGTAGCCGCCCTGGATGCTCGAGTTGCGAAACGCCGTCGTGTCGGCGAATTCCTTCTTGCCGACGAACCATGACTTCGCGTCGGCGTGCGGAAAGAGAACCGGCAACTTGTCGTAGAACGCCATGTCCATGCCGATGATCGCGGTCACCGGTGCGGCCCGTGTCTTGTCGACATTGCCGGGCGACATGCCGGCGAGCAGCCTTTCCTTCGCCGCGGGCGAAGTGACGAAGATGATCCGTGCCGGCGAACAGTTGGCCGAGGTCGGGCCCCACTTCATCATGTCCCAGAGCTGGTGCAGCGTTGCTTCGCGCACGGGTTCGGCGGAAAAGCCGTTCTGGGTGCGGGCGTTGTCGAAAAGTTGTTCGGTCGTGACGTTCATGGGTTGCGCCGGCCCGGCCGGCGTCGAGAGTGCAATCGGCGAATTCTCGGCGCCGGGAGTTCCCCGGGCATCAAGGGATTCGTCGGCGGCGTTTGCGCCGCCTGAACGCGCGCCCGACAATCGCCAGGTGTTCGCGCCCTCTTCCGACGACGTTCGCGGCTTCTTTGTCGAAGCCGCGAAGAAGCGCGCCGATGGTTTGCCGCTGACCCCGCTGGAGACGATTGCCGCCGACTGGATCGAAGCCCATCCCGAATATGCGGCCGACCTCGCCGATGCCGAGAGCGCCCGCGCAGCCAGCTATTCGCCCGGGGGTGGGCGCGAGAACCCGTTTCTTCATCTCTCGATGCACCTCTCGATCAGCGAGCAATTCTCGATCGACCAGCCGCGCGGCATCCGCCAGGCCTGCGAGCTGCTGGCGGCGCGGCTCGGCTCCATGCACGCGGCCCAGCACGAAGCCATGGAGTGCCTGGGCCGCATGCTGTGGGAGTCGCAGCGCAGCGGCCGGCCGCCGGATGGCGAGGCCTACATCGACTGCGTCCGGCGCCGTGCGACGCGCGGCTAGGCTTTGTGCAGGATCAGGTAGAGCGTCACGAGCACCACGATCGCGGCCAGCACCCAGCCTAGCGCGCCGGCCGGTTCGCGCGGCCGCGCCGGCACAGGCAGCGGCGCCGCCGCATCGGCCGGGGCGAGTCGGGCCTGCAACTGCGCTTCGAAGGCCTTGAAGAAATCGTCGGTGAGCTTGCCGGCCGTGGCGTCGATGAGGCGCGAGCCGATCTGCGCCATCTTGCCGCCGACCTGCGCGCGCGCTTCATAGGCCAATCGGGTCGACGCTTCGCCCTCGGTCGTGAGCTTGACATCGGCCGAGCCTTTGCCGAAACCGGCGACGCCACCCTGCCCGTCGAAGTTGATCGTGTAGCCGTTCGGCGCATCGACGTTGGTCATCTTCAGGTTGCCCCTGAAGCGGGCGCTGACCGGGCCGATCTTCAACGCGACGACGGCCGTGTAGGCGTCGTCGCCGGTGCGTTCGAGCGACTCGCAGCCGGCGATGCAGGCCTTCAGCGTCCCGGGATCGTTGAGCGCCGCCCAGGTCGTGGCGATGGGCGCGGGGATGAGTCGATTGCCGTGCAGTTCCATGGTTGTCGAAGTCCGTTATGCGGCCCGGCGCTCCGCCGGTGCCGCGATGAGAGAAGCAGGCCGAACGTGAGGCGCGCGCAAGGCGACCGCCAGGTCGGCCAGGCTGGCCAGGTTGTGAACGGGAAGGAATCGGTCGACGTTGGGCAGGATCGCGCGGATGCCGGCGGCACGCGGCTCGAAGCGGTCGAAGCGCAGCAGGGGGTTGAGCCAGACGATCTGGTGCGCGAAGAGGCGTAGTTGCCGGGCGGCGCGCGTCAGGTCGCCGTGCTCGTCGGTGTCGAGCCCGTCGCTGACCAGCAGCACCGCCGCGTTCGCGCCGAGCAGACGGCGCGCCCAATGGCGATTGAAATCGTCGAGGCAGGAAGCGATCCGCGTCCCGCCCTTCCAGTCTTGCACCTGCGCCGAAGCCAGCGCCAGCGCGACATCGGGGTCGCGGTTGCGCAATGACCGCGTGATGTTGGTCAGCCGCGTGCCGAAGGTCAGCGTGTGGACCTTGAGGTAGCGCCGTGTCAGGCCGTGCACATAGTGCAGCATGAGGCGCGCATAGCGGTCCATCGAGCCCGAGATGTCGAGCAGGACGACCAGCGTGGGCAACTCCATGCGTGGCTCGCTGAAACGCGGCACCAGCGTCGCCGGCTGGCGCGCCATCGCCAGCATGGTCTTGCGCAAGTCGATGCGGCCGCGCGAGCTCGCTTCGTGGCGGCGCCTGCGCACGGGCGCGAGCGGCAAAGGCAGCTCTTCGGCGATGCGCTTGGCGAGCTCGAACTCGGCCACCGTCATCGATTCGAAGTCGGCGCCCTGCAAGCGCTCGCGGTCGGAGAAGGTGAAGGTCGTTTCGTAGTCGATCTGCTCGTCGGGCTGCGCCTGTGGCTTGTGGCGCGGCTCATCGACGCGCGGCGGGGCGAGCGCGTCGGCGACGCGGTTCGGCTGCTTGCGTTCGCGGTCGCCGCGGCCCTGAACCTTCGGCAACAGCAAAGCCATCATCTGCTCGAGCAACTTCGGATCGCGCCAGAACGCGTCGAAAGCGGCGTCGAAGATCGCCTGCTGCTCGTGACGGTCGAGCATCACGGCCGAGAGCGCGGCGTGCACATCGCCGCGATGCGAGAAGCCGACCGCTTCGATCGCCTCGAGCGCGGCGATCACCCGATCCGGACCGACCGGAATGCCAGCCCTGCGCAAGACGCGGGCGAAGTGGGTGATGTTCTCAGCGAACACCGGCGCGGCCCATCTCGCGCAATTCGACCAGCAGCTTGGTGACGTCGGCGCTCTGCATCTTCATGATGTCGTCGCGGTGCTTGAGCAGGACGCCGAGTGTGTCCTGCACGTTGGCCGGGTCGAGGCTGATCGCGTTCAAGGCGACCAGCGCGTTGGTCCAGTCGATCGTCTCGGCGATGCCGGGTGACTTGAAGAGATCGAGCGTGCGCATGCGCTGCACGAAGGACACCACCTCGACATAGAGCCGCTCCGCCGCGCCCGGCGCACGCAGGCGCACGATCTCGAGCTCGCGCGGCGCATCCGGATAGTCGACCCAGTGATAGAGGCAGCGCCGCTTGAGCGCATCGTGGATCTCGCGCGTGCGATTGCTAGTGATGACGACGATCGGCGACGCGTCTGCCGCCGCCTTGACCGTGCCCAGCTCGGGGATCGTCAGCTGATTCTCGGCCAGCACCTCGAGGAGGAAGGCGTCGAAAGGCTCGTCGGCGCGGTCGAGCTCGTCGATCAGCAGCACCGGCGACCGGCTTTGCGTCAAGGCTTGCAACAGCGGCCGCTCGATCAGCATGTCGCGCGAATACAGGCTCTTCGACAAACGCTCGCGGCTGGCGAGGTCGTTCACGTCGTGCGCGGCTTCGGCCAGCCGGATCGCCATCATCTGCCTCGCCACATTCCATTCGTACGCGGTCTGCGCGATGTCCAGGCCTTCGTAGCACTGCACGCGCAGGAGTTGCGTTCCCAGCGCGCGGGCCAGCGCCTTCGCCAGCTCGGTCTTGCCGACGCCGGGTTCGCCTTCGAGAAACAGCGGCCGCTTCAGCGTGAGGCCGAGGAATACCGCCGTGGCCAGGCGGCGATCGGAGACGTAGTTCTCGGCATTGAGAAGCGCGAGGACAGCGTCGACGTTTCCGGGGAGCGGAGTGGATGTCGTCATGGCTGTGAAGTCATGCTAACCGCAGCGGCATTCGCTTTCCACGGGCAGCGCCGCGCGTGCCCCGGTCGCGGGCAGGACGCTCGCGGTCGGCCCTGCGGGCCGACTCCCCTGC
>JAYSMB010000300.1:0-2145 GCA_043725065.1 Burkholderiales bacterium | reverse complement strand
GCAGCAGGCGATCGCGATCGGTGCAAAGTGCCTGTGGCAGCAGATCGGCGTCAAGAACCTCGAGGCGGCGCGAATCGCCGCCGAAGCGGGCCTCGACGTCGTGATGGACCGCTGCGTCAAGATCGAGCACGCGCGGCTGTTCGGCGGCCTGCATTGGGCCGGCGTCAACACCGGCGTGATCTCGGCGCGCCGGGGCGGCTGAGAATCCTTCGCATGGCCGATCGCACGTTCCAGCCGGAGACCCTGGCAATCCACGCCGGCCAGATCCCCGACGCGGCGACCGGCGCGCGCGCTTTGCCGATCTACCAGACGACCAGCTTCGTCTTCGACAGCTGCGATCACGCCGCCAGCCTTTTCAACCTGCAGACCTTCGGCAATGTCTATTCGCGCCTGTCGAACCCGACCGTCGCCGCGCTCGAGGAACGTGTGGCCGCGCTCGAAGGCGGGCGCGCCGCGCTGGCCTCGGCGAGCGGGATGGCCGCCGAAGCGATTGCGCTCCTCACGCTGCTCAACCCTGGCGACCACGTTGTCGCCGCCGGCGCCTTGTATGGCGGGACGGTGAGCCTGCTCGCGGTCAACCTCGAACGACTCGGTATCGCGACGACATTCGTCGATGCTTCCTCGACCGACGCCTTCGCCGCGGCGATGCGGCCGAACACGCGCGCCGTGTTCGCCGAAAGCATCGGTAATCCGAGCCTTGCCGTGCTCGACATCGCCGCCGTCGCCGAGGTCGCGCACGGGCACGGCGTGCCGTTGATCATCGACAACACCGTGCCGTCGCCGTTTCTGTGCAACCCGATTCGCTTCGGCGCCGACATCGTCGTCCACTCGGCCACCAAGTACCTTGGCGGCCACGGCACGACGCTGGCCGGCGTGATGGTCGAAAGCGGTCGTTTCCCGTGGGACAACGGCAAGTTCCCGGGCATGACCGAGCCTTCGCGCGGCTACCACGGCGTGAAGTTCTTCGAGACCTTCGGCGACTTCGGCTTCACCATGCGCGCGCGCATGGAAACGTTGCGTGTCTATGGCGCGGCGCTCTCGCCCATGAGCGCCTGGCAGATCCTGCAGGGGGTCGAGACCTTGTCTTTGCGCATGGAGCGGCATTGCACCAATGCGCTTGCCGTCGCCGAATTTCTGCGCGCGCACAAGCGGGTGAGCTGGGTCAACTATCCGGGGCTTGTTGATCATCCGCAGCATGCGTTGGTGAACAAACAGATGCGCAGCATCGGCGGCCGGGCCGGCGCTTCGGGCCTGCTCGCGTTCGGCGTCGAGGGCGGACTGCCGGCCGGCGTGCGCTTCATCGAGTCGGCGCGATTCATGAGCCATCTCGCCAACATCGGCGACACGCGCACGCTGATCATCCAGCCGGCGTCGACGACACACCGCCAGCTCGATGCGGCCCAGCTGCTCGCCGCCGGCGTTCGGCCCGATATGGTCCGTATCTCGGTCGGGCTCGAGCACATCGACGACATCCTGTGGGACATCGACCAGGCGCTCGCCTCGACTGCGGGTTGATCCCGATCAGATCGTCGCCGTGACCGCCGCCGGAGCTGGCGTCTAATACGCTCGTATCCCCGCACGGGACCACGGACCATGAACATCTATGAGCAAGACCTCGGCAAGACCGCCGCCAACTTCGTCGCCCTGTCGCCCGTAAGTTTCGTCGAGCGCAGCGCCGAGGTATTCGGCGACCTCGAAGCGGTGGTTCATGGCCATCGCCGATATACATGGCGGCAGACGCGCGAACGCGCCGCCCGGCTGGCGGCCGCGCTCGCCTCGCTTGGCGTCGGTCGCGGCACGACGGTGAGTGTGATGCTGCACAACACGCCCGAGATGGTCGAGGCGCACTACGCCGTGCCGGCTCTCAACGCGGTGCTCAACACGCTCAATACGCGGCTCGACTCGACATTGATCGCCTGGCAGATGAACCACTGCGAGACGGCGGTGCTTGTGACCGACCGCGAGCTGGCGCCGACCATGAGCGTGGCCTTGCGCCTGCTGCACGACCAGCACGGCCGCACGCCGGTCGTCATCGATGTCTGCGACAGCGAGTTCAGCGGCGCCGGCGAGCGCATCGGCGCGTACGAGTACGAGGCCTTGCTCGCCGCGCACGAACCGCTCATGCAGCTCGGCGGCCCGGCCGAC
>JAYSMB010000299.1:0-3188 GCA_043725065.1 Burkholderiales bacterium | reverse complement strand
ACAGGGGGCGTTTTCGCGTGCCGATTCGCGCATCGCCGACGGCGCGGCGGCGCGGCTATCACTTGCTCGAGCTGTTGGCCGACCAGGCGGCGATCTGCTGCGTGATGTAGGCGCTCTTGCTGGTGAGCTGCGCCATCGTCGCGTCGAGCGCCGTGTACTGCGCGCGCAGCCGGGCCTCGATGCCCGTGAGTCGGTTCTGCATGTTGTCCTGGTCGGTCTGGTTGCGCTGCAGCTGCTGGCCGAGGCCATCGGTGCGCGTCGTCAGTACGCCGTCGATAGCGAGCATCGCATCGGCGGCGACGCGAAAGCGCTTGGCGAAACCATCCAGGGCCGGATCGGTGAGGCTGCTGGCGGCGAACAGCTTCCTGGTTTCGGCCAGGTTGCCGAGCGCGCTGTCGAGTTGGGTCGAGTTGACGGTCAGCGAACCGTCGCCCTGGATCTGCAGTCCGACGTCAGACAGGTGGCCGAACACCGAGGAGGCCGAGGACGCGCCGCCGGCCAGGGTGCGGAGTGCCCGCTGCAGGTCCACGGCGCTGCTGTCGCCCTGGAGGATGCCGCCGGTCCTGGTGGTCGGGTCGTATTTGGTGTCGCCGGCGATCAGCGCGTTGACGGCGGTGTAGGCCGCGGCGAAGTCGGTGATCGTCTTCTTGAGCGACGCCGTGTCGGCGACGACGTTCACCGTCACGGGCCCGGTGGTCTGGGCCGAGAGGTTCAGGGTCAGGCCGTCGACGATGTTCGCGAGCGTGTTGGTCGCCGAGCTCACAGTCAGCCCGTTGATGGTCGCCGCGGCGTTGGCCGCGACCTGGTTCTGCGTCATCACCGACACGCCGGCCGACGGGTCGAAGGCCAGGCGCGAGAGGCCCGAGGCGTCGTTGTTGACGCCGTCGGCGTCGGTGACCGTGGTGCGGAAGGCGCTGGCCGCGCCGGTCGTGTTGGAACGCAGCAGCAGCCGCGAGCCATTGGCGTCGGTCATGATCAGCGCGGTCACGCCGGCGCCCGAGCTGTTGACCTTGTCGCGCACGTCCGAAAGCGTGTCGGTGGCGGTGACCGTGATGTCCACCGCGGTGGCGCTCGGGTTCGCCGTGAAGCTGGTCTGGCCGGCGCCCCAGGTGCCGAGCTCGATATGCAGGTTGCCGGCGCCGGCCAGCGCCGTGGCCGACGCGGCGGTGCCGGTGGCCAGGGTCTGCACGCTGGCCAGCGATTGGATCTCGACCGAATAGCTGGCTTGCGCGGAGCCGTTCGTCGCCGCCGAGACGGCCGTGCTCGACGAGCTGGCGGTGGTCTGCGCCCAGGTCGTCTGGCTCGCGAGCTTGGCGGCGAGGTCGCGCAGCGTCGAGACATCGCTCTTGATCTTTCCGTATTCCGAGACCGTGCTCTGGATCGTCGAGCCTTTGGTCTGAAGAGTCGTCAGCGGCAGCTTCTCGATCGCCATCAGCTGCGTGACGATCGAGTTGACGTCGAGGCCGCTGCCTATGCCTGCTGAACTGATTGTTGCCATGGGCAACCCCTTCCGGTGAGGCGAGCGACACCTGTGCGCGACCCGAAGGGCCGCACCGGTGCGGCGGTACGAGCCCCGCTCATGGCTCGGCCGATGAAATCAATGTCGGCCGGCGCGGGCCGAACTTGAGCGACCTTTCGCGTCTTGGGTCTCGAAGTCGCTCAGCCGTTCACTTCAGCAGGGCGAGCACCTGTTGCGGCATCTGGTTGGCCTGGGCCACCATCGCCGTGCCGGCCTGCTGCAGGATCTGCGAGCGCGACAGGTTGGCCGTTTCCGCCGCGAAATCGGCGTCCATGATGCGGCCCCGAGCCGCGCTCTGGTTCTCGCCGGTGATGGCCAGGTTCGAGATGGCGAAGCCGAAGCGGTTGATCGCAGCGCCATAGGTGGCGCGGTCGGTCGTGATGACATCGAGCTTGGCGTCGATCGCGGCGAGCGCGGTCGAGGCGTTGGCCGCCGTCGTCAGGTCGCCGGCGACGGTTGTCACGGCCGTCGTCGTCACGGTCAGCGTGTCGCCGTTGTTGGCGCCGATCTGGAACACCTGCGCGCCGGCGCTGGCGCCGACGATCGCCGCGCCGTTGAACTTGGTTTGCGTGGCGATGCGTGTGATTTCAGCCGACAGCTGCTGGTATTCGGTGTCGAGGTTGGCACGGTCGCCGGTGCCGTTGCTGCCGTTCTGGGCCTGGACCGCCAGCTCGCGCATGCGCTGCAGCGCGTCGGTCATCGTCGCCATCGCTCCTTCCGCCGTTTGCGCCAGCGAGATGCCGTCGTTGGCATTGCGGATCGCGACGTTGGCGCCCCTGATCTGCGCGTTCATGCGATCGGCGATGGCCAGGCCGGCGGCGTCGTCCTTGGCCGAGTTGATGCGAAGGCCCGAGGACAGCCGCTCCATCGACGTCGCGAGCGACATTTGCGATGTGGAGAGGTTGCGCTGCGCGTTCAGCGAATTGATGTTGGTGTTGATCGTCTGGGCCATGGGGCACTCCTGCTGTATGAAGGTCGGCGGCGAAGCTGCCGGAGCGGGCAAAGCCGATGAAGTACAGCCCGTACCGCCATTTTTCGTTCGCCCGGGAGCGTTCGGTCGATGGAGGAGACACCGTTCGACCCGTCATTTCAAAACCACTGGACGAAAGAAAGCCGCCCCGAAGGGCGGCCTGGCGAAGCGAGAACCTTGTGGGTTCAGCGCAGCAGGGCGAGCACGCCTTGCGGCTGCGAGTTCGCCTGCGCCACCATGGCGGTACCGGCTTGCTGCAGGATCTGGGCACGCGACAGGTTCGCCGTTTCCGACGCGAAGTCGGCGTCCATGATCCGGCCGCGGGAGGCGGTCTGGTTCTGGGCGGTGATGCCGAGGTTCGAGATCGCGAAGCCGAAGCGGTTGATCGCGGCGCCGTACTCGGCACGGTTGGTCGTGATCGCGTCGAGCTTGGTGTCGAGCGCGGCCACAGCCGTCGAGGCGTTGGCGGACGTGGTCAAGTCGCCGGTGACCGTCGTGACGCCAGTCGTCGTGATGGTCAGCGTGTCGCCGTTGTTGGCTCCGACCTGGAACACCTGGGCGCCCGCACCGCCGCCGACGATGGCCACGCCGTTGAACTTGGTCTGCGCGGCGATGCGCGTGATTTCCGACGAGAGCGCCTGGTATTCCGTGTCCATGTTGGCGCGGTCGGACGTGCCGTTCGTGCCGTTCTGGGCCTGG
>JAYSMB010000298.1:0-1757 GCA_043725065.1 Burkholderiales bacterium | reverse complement strand
GTATCGCCCTCTGGTACACGACGGCCAACCCGTTCCTGGCCCAGATCGCCAGCCTGCCGAAGTAACCCACCGCCGGTTCGTCCGCAAGGCGCCCGCGGGTGCCGCGCGAGCGCTTCGCCACTTCTACGAGTCATCGCCGTGAGCATTACTTCCACGTTCTGGATTCAGATGATCGTCTTCGTGATCCTCGCGTTGGTCACGATGAAGTACATCTGGCCGCCGATCATCGCCGTGCTCGACGAGCGCGCCGCGAAGATCCGCGAAGGCCTCTCCGCTGCCGACAAGGCCAAGGCCGAGCTGACCGCCGCCAACCTGCGCGTCGAGCAGGAGCTTTCGTCGGCCCGCAACGACGCGGCGCAGCGCCTGGCCGATGCCGAGCGGCTCGCCCATTCGATGATCGAAGAAGCCAAGGGCAAGGCCAGCGAAGCGGGCGCGAAGATCGTCGCCGCCGCGCACGCCGAAGCCGAGCAGGAATCGATCAAGGCGCGCGAAATGCTGCGCGAGCAGGTCGCTGGGTTGGCGGTCAAGGGGGCCGAGCAGATCCTGCGCCGCGAGGTCGACGCCAAGGCGCACGCCGCCTTGCTCGACCAGCTGAAAGCCGAGCTGTAGTCCTATGGCTGCCGAGATTGCAACGATCGCCCGGCCCTACGCCGAGGCCTTGATGAAGGCGTCGGCCAAGGGCGGCGCCGCCGCGCTGGCCGCCGAGATCGGCGCCCTGGCGCAGGTCGCTGGCGACCCCCGGATGAAGAGCCTGGCCGACAACCCCAAGGTCGATGCGGCCCAGGTCTTCGACGTGCTGACTTCGGTCGTCAAGACGCCTTCGGGTGCGCCGCTCGGCGACGCCGCGCAGAACCTGATCCGTACCGTCATCGACAACGGCCGCTTTGCCGCGCTGCCCGAGATCGCTGCGCAGTTCCAGGCGCTGGTCGACGCGCAAAGCGGTACTTCGCAAGCCACGATCGAAAGCGCGTTCCCGCTCGACGCCGCGCAGATCGCCGACGTCAAGTCGGTGATGGAGCGGCGCTTTCTGCGCAACCTCGACGTTCACGTCGTCGTCCAGCCCGAGCTGATCGGTGGCGTTCGCGTCATCGTCGGCGACGAGGTGCTCGACACCTCGATCCGCGCCCGCCTCGAGCAGATGAAGGCGGCGCTCGCCGCGTGATGCGGCGCGACGCTCTCACCCCTCGAACGAATTCTTCTTGAGTTTCAACCAGCCTGCCCGAACCGCAGAGCGAAAGCCCGGCCATGCAACTGAATCCCGCTGAAATTTCCGAGTTGATCAAGAGCCGTATCCAGGGGCTCGCCGTCTCGGCCGACATCCGCAACGAGGGCACCGTCGTCTCGGTGACCGACGGCATCTGCCGGGTCCACGGCCTGTCCGACGCGATGCAGGGCGAGATGCTCGAATTCCCGCCCGCGCCCGACGGCTCGGCCACCTACGGCCTGGCCCTGAACCTCGAGCGCGACTCGGTCGGCACCGTGATCCTGGGCGAGTACGAGCACATCTCCGAAGGCGACACGGTCAAGTGCACCGGCCGCATTCTTGAGGTCCCGGTCGGCCCCGAGCTGATCGGCCGCGTGGTGAATGCGCTGGGCGCGCCGATCGACGGCAAGGGCCCGATCAACGCCAAGATGTCGGCGCCGATCGAGAAGATCGCGCCCGGCGTGATCGCGCGTCAAAGCGTGAGCCAGCCGATGCAGACCGGTCTGAAGTCGATCGACTCGATGGTCCCGATCGGCCGCGGCCAGCGCGAGCT
>JAYSMB010000297.1:0-5860 GCA_043725065.1 Burkholderiales bacterium | reverse complement strand
TCCTGCGCCCGCGCCAGGGCTGCTTCCGCGCTATCGAAGCGCGCCGGGGCGATGAACGGCGCAAGGAGCGCCACCTCAGCCGATCTTCTCGAAGCCGTGCACCGCCAGAGGGGAAGCAAGCATCGGCATGGCGGCGCCGATCGCCGCGGCGACGTGCGGCGTCTTCATGTGCGCATCGACATCGCCTTGCGCGTTCCATTGCTCGACGGTCTGAAAAACATTCGGCGCGTCGGGCCGCTGAAACAGCGAGTAGGCGATGCATCCCGCTTCGGCGCGCGAGGTCGCCGCCAGCTCGACGAGCATGGCCTTTGCCGCGGTGGCGTGCTCGGGCTTGACGATGATTGAAGCCATCACGTGGATCATGTTCGCAGTCTCCTGTGGTGCGCCGCGTGCAAAATCGCCCGCAACGCCCAATGATGCCGTAGCCGGATGACGAAACTTCCCGCCCGCCGCCAGCCATGAAAGTGCTCGTGCTTGGCGCCGGTGTCATCGGTGTGACCGCGGCCTACGAACTCGCGGGTGCCGGCCACGAGGTGACGGTCGTCGATCGGCAATCTGCGCCGGCCCTGGAAACGAGCTACGCCAACGCCGGCGAAGTGTCGCCCGGGTACTCGGCGCCGTGGGCTGGCCCGGGCGTGCCGCTGAAAGCGATCAGGTGGCTGGCCATGCAGCACCGGCCGCTGGTCATCCGTCCGCACATCGACGCCGCCTTCATCGCCTGGGTGCTGGCGATGCTGCGCAATTGCACGTCGGCGCGTTACGCGATCAACAAGACGCGAATGGTCCGGTTGGCGGAGTACAGCCGCGACTGCCTGCGCGCCCTGCGTGCGAGCACCGGCATCGCCTACGACGAGCGAATGCAAGGGACGTTGCAGCTGTTTCGTACCCAGAAGCAATTCGATTCCAGCGCCGGCGACATCGCGGTGCTGCGCGAGAGCGGTGTCGCCTTCGAGCTGCTCGATCGCGCCGGCTGCATCCGCCACGAGCCGGCGCTGGAGAACGTGCGCGACAAGTTCGTCGGCGGCCTGTTCCTGCCTGGCGACGAGACGGGCGACTGCTTCAAGTTCACGCAGCGGCTTGCCGCACTGGCCACCGAGCGCGGCGTCGCGTTCCGCTTCGGCGCGGCGATCCGCGGCATCGTGCGCAAGGGCGCGCGCGTGGACGGCGTGGCCGTCGAGGACAGGACGCTGACAGCCGACGCCTACCTCGTCGCCCTGGGCAGCCATTCGCCTTTGCTGCTCGGGCCGATCGGCGTTCGAATCCCGGTCTATCCGGTCAAGGGCTACTCGATCACCGTGCCGATCGTCGATGCCGCCGGCGCGCCCGAATCGACGGTGATGGACGAGACGCACAAGGTCGCGGTCACGCGCCTGGGCGACCGAATTCGCGTCGGCGGCACGGCCGAGCTCGCTGGCTACACCTTGAACCTGCACGAAGCTCGGCGCAAGACGCTGTCGCACGTGGTCAGCGATTTGTTCCCGAAAGGCGGCGACGTGTCGCGCGCCGAGTTCTGGTGCGGCCTCAGGCCGATGACGCCCGATGGCACGCCGGTCATCGGCGCGACGCCGATCGCCAATCTCTTCCTGGCAACGGGCCACGGCACGCTCGGCTGGACCATGGCGGCCGGCACCGGCCGGGTGATGGCCGACGTGATCTCGGGCCGAACGCCGGGAATCGACCTTTCCGGCCTCACGATCGACCGCTATGCCGGCGCGGTTCGCTGAGCCGACCGATGGCGCACTTCAAACCAGGCACGTCGATGATCGAGGTCCGCTCACCGCTGGCCGCGAGCGTCGTCGGCGTCGCGGTAGAACTAGGCCAAGCGGTTCGCGCCGGTACGACGCTCGTCATCGTCGAGTCGATGAAGATGGAGCACGAGGTTCGCGCCGCGCAGGACGGTGAAGTCGTGTCGCTGCGCGTTTGTGCGGGCGATGTCGTGACCGAAGGCGAAGTGCTGGTCGTTCTCGGCGCAAACCTGGGGTCGTGCGATACGCCGTCGCCCGCCATGGCGTGCGACGAGACCTCGATCGAGTCCGTTCTTCGCGAGGACCTTCTCGAACTGCGCGCCCGAGAAGCATTCACGGCCGACGCAAGTCGGCCCGACGCCGTGGCACGTCGTCACGCCCTTGGCCTGCGCACCGCGCGCGAGAACCTCTTCGACCTGTGCGACGAGGGTAGCTTCGTCGAATACGGCGCACTCGCCTTCGCCGCGCAGCAGAGCCGGCGCAGCCTCGACGATCTGCTTCGCCACACGCCGGCCGACGGCATGGTGACGGGCATCGGCAGCATCAACGCGGCCTCGTTCGGGGCAGAGCGCTCGCGCGCCGTCGTCCTGGCCTACGACGCAACCGTGCTCGCTGGCACACAAGGCATGCGCAACCACCAGAAGACCGACCGCATGCTCGGCATCGCCCTCGAACAGAGACTGCCGGTCGTGCTGTTTGCCGAAGGCGGCGGTGGCCGGCCGGGCGACGTCGACATGCCCATCGTCGCCGGCCTTCACGTCACGACCTTCGCGAGCTTCGCCCGGCTCTCCGGTCGCGTGCCCGTGCTCGGCATCGCCGCCGGCCGCTGTTTCGCCGGCAACGCGGCGCTGCTCGGCTGCTGCGACACCATCATCGCCACGCGCGCAAGCTTGATCGGCATGGGCGGCCCGGCGATGGTCGAAGGCGGCGGCCTCGGCAGGTTTCGCCCCGAGCAGATCGGGCCGAGCGAGGTGCAATCGCGCTCAGGAGTGATCGACGTGCTCGTCGAGGACGAAGCCGAGGCGGTGGCCGTCGCCAGGCGCTACCTCGCAATCTTCCAGGGCCGTGTCGAAGCCTGGCAGGCTGCCGAGCCGGCTGTCTTGCGCGATCTCCTGCCCGTCAACCGTCTGCGCGTATACGAGATCCGCGGCGTAGTGCAGGCCCTCGTCGACACCGGTTCGCTGATCGAACTGCGTGCCGGCTTCGGCGTTGGCGTCGTCACGGCTCTGGCGCGCATCGAGGGCCGTCCGGTCGGTGTCCTCGCCAGCAACCCGGCGCACCTCGGCGGCGCGATCGATGCCGATGCCGCCGACAAGGCGGCCCGCTTCATGCAACTTTGCGATGCGCACGGATTGCCGATCGTCTCGCTCATCGACACGCCGGGCTTCATGGTCGGCCCCGAGATCGAGGCGCGCGGCTAGGTCCGGCACGTCAGCCGGATGTTCGTCGTTGCCGCGCAGTTGCGCGTTCCGGTCGTTGCGGTGGTCCTGCGCAAGGCTTACGGACTCGGTGCTATGGCGATGGCCGCGGGCGGCCTGCACGCGCCGCTTGCAACGGCGTCGTGGCCGAGCGGCGAGTTCGGTGCGATGGGATTGGAAGGCGCGGTCGAACTGGGATTTCGCAAGGAACTCGATGCCGCAGTCGATGGCCCGGAGCGGAACGCGCTTCGCGAGCGCCTGGTCGCCACTCAATATGCCAAGGGCCGGGCGATCAATATGGCGGCCACGCTCGAGATCGATGCCGTGATCGACCAGGCCGATACCCGGCGTTGGCTGGCAATGACCCTGGCCGCGAGCAAGCCGGTCGAGCCCGGCGGGCGATTCATCGATCCGTGGTGAAGACGAATCGATGGGGGCGTAGCGAACCGCCGGTTCGCTAGGGCAAATCGCTGAACGTGGTGACTTCCGGCCAGTGGCGGGCCTGCAGGGCGGGATGCGCGGCCTCATATCCGATCGCGTCGCCTTCGACATCGCCGAGGGAGGCTTCGGCAGAGAGTGCCGACTGGATACCGGCACGGTACCAGCGCTTCACGTCTTCGACCCAGTCAGCATCGCTTGTCATCGCATTCCCCTTGCGGGGCTCGCCCGCCGTTCACCTGCGTTGCCAGTTTCACTTCGGCCTCGATGCCTGAATATCGGCCAAAGGGGTGATCCGCGGTAGGAGCGAACCTACGGGCGCAGCCGGCGAGCGCGAATTTAGTCTCGCGACGTGACGCAAGGAAGACAGCCGGCGCGTCGGCGTGATCCGACACAAGGGTCAGCGCTAGGCTCACATCGATTCAAGCGCGGCTCGGGCATGCGCGGCGCTTTCCCGGGCGCATCGTTCAGGCACTGCGCGCGGCGTTCTCGCCGGCGCCCGACCAAAGGAGCCACCGATGAAATCCACCCCATTCAAGCCCTCGACCCTGACCGCGATCAGCGCGATCACGGCTGCTGCCGCAGCGCTCGCCTTGACCGCCTGCGGCCCGAACGACAACGCCGAAAAGGCGCTTGCAACGCCGGCCTCGCAGGTGCAGGCGGCTGCGACCAGCACAGTGCCGCCAGCGCCCTACGCAGCGCAGACCCCGCCGGGACCGGCGGCACCAGCGGCGCTGCAAGGAACGCCGGTTCCCGCTGTGTCGGCCCAGCCAACGTACCCGGCACAATCTAGCTATCCGGCCCAGCCGGCGCCGAACGCGTATGCGCCAAGATCCAACTATGTCGCCGAACGCCCCGCAGCCGAATCGCCTGCCGTCGATCGCAGCAGAATCGGCTCGGTGGCGAGCATCGAACCGATCCGCGATCGCCCGCAAGGCACCGGCGCCGGTGCCGTCATCGGCGGTGTGCTGGGTGCCGTCGTCGGCAATCAGTTCGGTCACGGTGCTGGGCGCGCGGGCATGACCGGCGTGGGCGCCGTCGGCGGCGCGATCGCCGGCAACAACCTCGAGCGCAATCACCGTGAGGCGATCACCGGCTATCGGGTCAGTATCCGCCTCGACAACGGTACGACGCGCAGCTTCGAGCGCAGCCAGGTCAGCGGCCTGCAGGTCGGCGACCGGGTTCGCCTCGATGCCGGCACCTTTCGCCGCGTTTGACATGCGTGAGACCGTCGCGCCGCTCCGATGACCGCTCCTTCAGGCGTCATCCGGGTCGGTGTCGGCGGCTGGGTCTTCCCGCCCTGGCGGAGCAACTTCTTTCCGGCGGGGTTGGCGCAGAAGAACGAGCTCGAGTATGCGAGCCGTCAGCTCACGACGATCGAGATCAATGCGACCTATCACCGCTTGCAAAAGCCGGCCAGCTTTGCCAAGTGGCGGGACGCAACGCCGCCGGGCTTCGTCTTCAGCGTCAAGGGCTCGCAGTACGTGACAAACCGGCGCGTGCTGGGCGAAGCCGGCGAGTCAATGGAACGCTTCATGGCCAGCGGCCTGGTCGAACTCGACGCCAAGCTCGGGCCGATCGTTTGGCAGTTCGCAACGACCAAGGTCTTCGACCCCGACGATTTCGAGGCCTTCCTTCGGCTCTTGCCGGCAAAGCTCGGCCCGCTGACGGTTCGTCATGCGGTCGAAGTACGGCACCCGAGCTTTATGACGCCGGAGTTTTTTGCCCTCGTCCGCCGACTCGATATCGCGACCGTGTTCGCCGATTCAGAAAAGTACCCGTCCTTCGCCGACACGAGCGGAAACTTTGTCTATGCCCGGCTGATGAAGACCGACCCGCAACAAGCGACCGGCTATCCGACAGAGCGGATCTCAGTCTGGGCCGACTGCGCCCGCATCTGGGCGGTTGGTGGCGAGCCCCAGGGGCTGCCACGCGTCGAGGCCGTCGAAGCAAACCTGAAGGCCAAGGGTCGTGACGTGTTCGCCTTTTTCATCAGCGGGGCAAAGGAGCGCGCGCCTGCAGCTGCCATGGCGATGCTGAAGCAGCTCGGGACAAGCCCGCCCACGTAGCCATGACCTCATGAAAAAAGGTCTCGCGCCTGTCGTTGGCGGCGCGCGAGACCTCTGGCCTTCGTCGGGCCGGCTAGACGCCCCGGCCTCTTCCGAACAGGAAGGTCGCGATGGCGAGGATGATGAAGACGACGAAGAGGATCTTGGCGATGCCCGCGGCGCCGGCAGCAATGCCGCCGAAGCCGAACAG
>JAYSMB010000296.1:0-5272 GCA_043725065.1 Burkholderiales bacterium | reverse complement strand
CGGCGAGCCGCGCCGCCAGGCCGTCGAGTGCGCCGCGCACTTCGTAGACCTGGGCGATCCAGGCCGCGTCGAGCGGCGCGACGATCAGACCGCGGCCGGGCGCGTCCTGGACCAGGCCGTCCTTCTTCAGCAGCCGCAGCGCCTGCAGCACGGGCTGGCGCGAGACAGCGAGTTGCTCCGCGATCTCTTCCTGCGTCAGGCGCGCGCCGGGTGCCAGCGAGCCTTCGCTGATCGCGTCGAGCAGCGAGCGATAGACGCGATCGACCAGGTCGGGCGCGGCCTGCAGCTTGACAAGGTGAGCGGTCATCGCGCGGTCATGTACTCTGTATACAGAATCCTACCATGCGGACCGTTTCGCTATCTGGATTTGCTCTGATCGGGGCAATGCGGGTCGCTTAAGCTATGCGGTCCCACTCGCCCTTCGGAGCTTCGATGTCAGCGTCTCAACCCGGCCCCGCCCGCCGATTCTTCCGCGGCGCCTGGCGCTTCGTCGATGTCAGCCGGCGCGTTGTCCTGAACCTCGCGTTCCTCGCGATCCTGCTCGTCGTGATCGTCGGGCTGGTCAAGAGCGGGCCGTCCGCACTGGCCGACAAGACCGCGCTGGTGCTGAACATCGACGGCACGATCGGCGAGCAGAAAGCCGGTACCCTGCGCTCGACCGCGCTCGACCAGGTGCGCGGCGACTCGCAGCAGAAGATCCAGCTTCGCGACGTGATTGCCGTGCTCGACACGGCCGCTGCCGACCCCAAGATCGCGAGCCTGGTCCTGATCCTCGACGACATGCAGGGCGCGGGCTTTTCGACCCTGCGCGAAATGGCCGCCGCGATCGATCGCTTCAAGGCGAGCGGCAAGAAGGTCGTCGCCTGGGGCTCTGGCTACGACCAGCGCCAGTACTATGTCGCGGTCCATGCCAGCGAGGTCTATCTGCACCCGCTCGGCACGGTCTATGTCGACGGCTTCGGGCGGCTGCGCAACTACTACAAGGACGCGCTCGACAAGATCGGCGTCACCGTCAACCTGATCCGCGTCGGCACCTACAAGAGCGCGGCCGAGCCCTATATCGCCAACGCGCCTTCGCCCGCCGCGACCGAGGCCGACCAGGCGCTCTACGGATCGCTCTGGAAGACCTGGACCGACGCGGTTGAGAAGGAACGCAAGTTCGCGCCCGGAACCATCATGCACGCCATCGACGAGGCGCCTCAACGTTTGGCGGCCGCCGGCGGCGACGCGGCCAAGCTGGCACTTTCAGAGAAACAGGTCGATGGCCTGAAGACGCGCGACGAACTGCGCGCGCTGATGATCGAGCGCGGCGCCAAGGATGACGACGACAACACGTTTCGCCAGATCTCGTTCGACGACTATCTCTCGCGGATCCGGCCGCAGCTCACCGGCGACGCGATCGGTGTCGTCGTCGCCGAGGGCGAGATCGTCGACGGCTCGGCGCCGGCCGGCACGATCGGCGGACTGTCGACCGCCAACCTGATCAGGAAGGCGCGCGAAAACAAGGACGTGAAGGCGCTCGTGTTGCGTGTCAATTCGCCCGGTGGCAGCGTGTTCGGCTCCGAGCTCGTGCGCCGCGAGCTCGAGGTGACTCGCGCTGCCGGCAAGCCGGTCGTCGTCTCGATGGGCGATGTCGCCGCGTCGGGCGGCTACTGGATCTCGACCGCGTCGGACGAGATCTTCGCCGACTCGGCGACCATCACCGGCTCGATCGGCGTGTTCGCGCTGCTGCCCAGCGCCGACCAGACGCTCGAGAAACTCGGCGTCCACGCCGCGGGCACCGGCACGACCTGGCTTACCAACGCCGGCGATCCGCGCCGGCCGCTCGATCCGCGCCTGGCCGAGCTGATTCAGAGGAGCGTCGACCACACGTATCTCGATTTCACGACCAAGGTCGCCGCGGCACGCAAGACCACGCCCGAGAAGATCGACGCTGTGGCCCAGGGCCGGGTCTGGACCGGCGTGCAGGCCAAGGAACGCGGCCTCGTCGACACCCTCGGCCAGTTCGGCGACGCGCTCAAGTCGGCAGCCAGGCGCGCCAAGCTCGGCGACAAGCCGCGCGTGCTCTACATCGAGCGCGAGCCCGCCGCGCTTGCGCGCTTCGTGGCGATGCTGAACGCTCGCGTCGGCGTTGCGTTCGGCGCGGAGATCGATGCGCGCATGGGCGGCCTCGGCTTGCCGCCGGCGCTGGCTCGCAATGCAAGCCGCGAGCTCGGCTGGGTGGCCGAGATCGCCGAGCACAGGAAGCCGTTCGCCGCCGTCGTGCACTGCATGTGCGAATCGCCCTGAGCACTCCTCCTGCCTCTCTCAACACCGCCCAGATGGAGGCGGTGCACCATCTCTCCGGCCCCTGCCTCGTGCTGGCGGGCGCCGGCTCGGGCAAGACGCGGGTCATCGTCCACAAGATCGCCCGTTTGCTGCGGGCCGGCTATGCGCCGTCGCAGATCGCGGCGATCACTTTCACCAACAAGGCCGCGGCCGAGATGCGCGAACGCGCCAGGACCCTGGTCGGCGGGCGCGCGGCGAAGCCGCTGGCGATCAGCACCTTCCACTCGCTCGGCGTTCGCATCCTGCGCGGCCACGGCGAGCGCGTCGGCCTGAAGGCCAACTTCAGCATCCTCGACAGCGACGATGTGCTGGGCGTCCTGAAAGACGCCGGCGGCACCACCGACAACGCGCTGGCGCGGCGCTGGCAATGGGCGATCGGCGCGTGGAAGAACCGCGGCCTCGATGCCGAAGCGGCCGAGATCGACGCCGCTTACGGCCTCGTCGCCGGCGACGATCGCAAGCGCGAAGACGCGCTCGTCGCGGCCCGCGTGATGAAGCGATACGAAGAGCGTCTGGCCGCGTATCAGGCGGTCGACTTCGACGACCTGATCGGCCTGCCGACCAAGCTCCTCGCTCGCGACAGCGAAGTGCGCGACGCCTGGCGCGAGCGCCTTCGCTACGTGCTTGTCGACGAGTACCAGGACACGAACGGTGTCCAGTACGAGCTGCTCAAGCTGATCGCCGGCGAGGCCGGCCTGCTCACCGCCGTCGGCGACGACGACCAGAGCATCTACGGCTGGCGCGGCGCCACGCTCGACAACCTGAAGCGCCTGCCGGCCGACTATCCGTCGCTGAAGGTGATCGCGCTCGAACAGAACTACCGCTCGACGGGCAGCATCCTGCGCGCCGCCAACGCGGTGATCGCCAACAACCCCAAGCTCTACGACAAGAAGTTGTGGAGCGAGCTCGGAGCCGGCGAACCGGTGCGGATCCTCGAGTGCGACAACGAAGCGCACGAGGCCGATCGCACGGTGGCGCACATCGAATCGATCCGCAGCACCTGCAACGCCGAGCTGCGCGACTTCGCCGTTCTCTACCGTGCCAACCACCAGGCCAAGGTCTTCGAGCAAGCCTTTCGCAAGGGCGGCATCGCGTACAAGGTCTCGGGCGGCCAAAGCTTCTTCGACCGCGCCGAGATCCGCGACTTGTGCGCCTGGCTGCGCCTGATCGTCAACAGCGACGACGACCCGGCCTTTCTGCGCGCCGCGACCAGCCCGAAGCGCGGCATCGGCCACCAGACGCTGGCCACGCTCGGCACCTTCGCCGGGCGCTGGAAAACGAGCCTCTTCGAAGCGCTGTTCGCGCAGACCCTGATCGCCGCCTTGCCCAAGCGCAGCATCGAGGCGCTGCACGACTTCGGCCGCACCGTGAACGATCTCGAAGGCCGCGCCCGCGAGACCAGCGGTGGCGCCGCCGCCAAGCCATTCCTGCTCGGCTGGCTGAAGGACATCGGCTACGAACAGCATCTGCACGATGACGCCGACTCGCCGCCGCTGGCCGCGGCGCGCTGGAGCAACGTGATCGATTTCGTCGACTGGATCGCGCGTCGCTGCGGCGGCACCGGCTCGGCCGCGACCGGCGACGAGAGCGAGCTGAAGAGCGTGCTGGAAGTGGCCCAGTCGATCTCGGTGATCGTCAACCTGGCCGAGCGCGGCGACGACCAGAACGTCGTCACGCTCTCGACGCTGCACGCCGCCAAGGGGCTGGAATGGCCGCACGTCGTGCTTGCCGGTGTCAACGAGGGCCTGCTGCCTTTTCGCGGCGCCGAGGGCGAGGAAGAGCAGGCGGCGGCGGTGCGGATCGAAGAAGAGCGCCGCCTCATGTACGTCGGGATCACCCGGGCGCGCGCGACCCTGGTCGTGAGTACGCTCGGTCGTCGCAAGCGCGGTCGCGAGGCGGTGGCCGGCGTGCCGAGCCGCTTCGTCGCCGAGATGAAGCTGAAGGAGGCCGAGGTCGTCGTCGATCCGCGCGAGAAGCTGAAGATCCTCCGTGCCGCGGCAGCCGCTCGCGCGGCGTCGGCCAAGCAAGAAACACTGGCGGCCAGGGACCCCGCCTGACACCAGGAAAGCCCATGGACATCGACCCGCTGGAAGCCATCGAAGACCTCGAGGAAGACAACGCCCTGCATCGCGAGCACGGCAAGCTCAATGCGATGGTCGCCGTGACGGTCGCCGTGCTCGCCACCTTTTTAGGCATCTGCAACGTCAAGGACGACAACATCGTCCAGGGCATGCAGGCGGCGCAGGCCGACAAGATCGATTCCTGGGGCTACTACCAGGCGCGCAACATCCGCGAAGAGATCGCGCTGGCCACGGTCGAGCAGTTGACGCTGGCGCGCGCCGGCCAGCCCGAAACCGCGCGTGCGGGCTACGACGCCGCCATCGCCAAGTATCAGGAGCTGGCGAAGAGCCAGAACGTGAAGAAGGAAGCGCTGAAGGTGCAGGCCGAAGAGGCACAGAAGACCTACGACGCGCTCAATTTCCGCGACGATCAGTTCGACCTGGCCGAGGCGGCGATCGCGATCGCCATCGCGCTGCTCGCCATCACCGCGCTCACGCACCTGGCGTGGCTGTTCTGGCTGGCGATGGTCCCGAGCGTGTTCGGGCTGGCCATGGGCATCGCCGGGCTGGGCGGCTTCGGCTTGCACCCGGACATCCTCATCAAGCCGCTGACGTGAGCGCGGAGGCGGGGGCCTCAGCCCTCGCTTGCCGACGCCCGTCGGTTCGTGCATCGACCCGATGGCAAGACGCGCTGGTTGCGCGCCGAGTTTCAGGACCCGGCGCGTCGTGGCACGCAGCCGCACTGCATGCCTCGCCGTACGAGATGGGACCTTGGCGTCGTCTGGCTGCGCAAGCCGTAGGTCGGCAACGACGCGGAAGCCACGAAGGGCACCCTACATCCCCTTGAACAGCCCCGCGTAGCTGCGGCTCACCTCGAGCTTTTC
>JAYSMB010000295.1:0-1975 GCA_043725065.1 Burkholderiales bacterium | reverse complement strand
GACGTTGGGTCTGAACCCATCACGGTCGAGCATAATCAACCTCGATTCTTGCGTTGACCGATTATTGCACCGGCATGACACGAGTCAAACCTCGCGTCCTTCGGGCGCTTCGGCCCTCGGCGCGATCCGCGCAAGCGTGAGTCGCGACCGCCCGCAACGAATCTCCGCGACGATGAAAGCCAGCCAGTTCTTCATTTCCACCCTGAAGGAAGCTCCGGCCGATGCCGAGGTCGCGAGCCACCGCCTCATGCTTCGCGCCGGCTTCATCAAGCGGCTTTCGGCCGGCATCTACACCTACATGCCGATGGGTCTGCGCGTCATTCGCAAGATCGAAGCGATCGTGCGCGAGGAGATGAACGCCGCGGGCGCGATCGAACTCCTGATGCCGGTCGTGCAGCCGGCCGAACTCTGGCAGGAAAGCGGACGTTTTGCCAAGTACGGTCCGGAGCTGATGCGCGTGAAGGATCGCCACGATCGCGACTTCGTGATCCAGCCGACCAGCGAAGAAGTCATCACCGACATCGCCCGTCAGGAGCTGCGCAGCTACCGGGCGCTGCCGCGAAATTTCTATCACATCCAGACCAAGTTCCGCGACGAACGCAGGCCGCGTTTCGGCGTGATGCGCGGCCGCGAGTTCACGATGAAGGATGCGTATTCCTTCGACCGAGATCTCGACTCGGCGCGCATCAGCTACGACCGCATGTACGACGCGTACGGGCGCGTCTTCGAACGCATGGGCCTCAGGTTTCGGGCCGTAGCCGCCGACAACGGCACGATCGGCGGGATTCGTTCGCACGAGTTCCAGGTGATCGCCGCCACCGGCGAAGACGCGCTTGTCTACGCGCCCGATTCGGACTACGCGGCCAATGTCGAGCTGGCCGAGGCGATCGCGCCGGCCACGCCTCGGGCGGCGCCCGCAGTGGCGTTGCAGAAGACGCCGACGCCCGGAAAGAGCACCTGCGAAGACGTCGCCGCGTTTCTCGGCCTGCCACTCGAGCGAACCGTAAAGTCGCTGGTGCTGGCGACCGAAGAAAAGCTCGAGGCGCCCGCTGTGGGCAAGACGACGCTGTGGCTTCTACTGGTTCGAGGCGACCACTCGCTCAATGAAGTCAAGACCGGCAAGCTCCCCGGCCTGGGCGACGGCTGGCGCTTTGCGACACCGGCCGAAATTCGCAGCGGCTTTGGCAGCGATCCCGGTTATCTTGGCCCGATCGGCCTCGAGCAAGGCGGTGCCGCGAAGGTCCGCGTCATCGCCGATCGAACCGTCGCGGCAATGAACGATTTCGTCTGCGGCGCGAACGAAGCGGGCTATCACTACACCGGCGTCAACTGGGGCCGCGACCTGCCCGAGCCTGAGATCGTGGCCGATATCCGCAATGTCGTCGAAGGCGACCCGTCGCCTGACGGCAAGGGCAAGCTTGCGATCCAGCGCGGCATCGAGGTCGGCCACGTGTTTCTGCTGGGCGACTACTACAGCCGCGGCATGAAGGCGACCTTCCTCGACGAGAACGGCTTGCCGCAGCTGCTGCAGATGGGTTGCTACGGCATCGGCATCACGCGCATCGCCGGCGCCGCCGTCGAACAGAACCACGACGAGCGCGGCATGATCTGGCCGGCCGCGATCGCGCCCTTCGTGGCGGTCGTGTGCCCGATCGGCTACGACCGTTCGCCGGCAGTTCGCGAAGCCGCCGACGCGTTGCACGCGCAGCTTCTCGGCGCCGGCATCGACGCGATCCTCGACGACCGCGGCGAGCGCCCCGGCGCGATGTTCGCCGACTGGGAGCTTGTCGGCGTGCCGCATCGCATCGTGCTCTCCGACCGTGGCCTGAAGAACGGCGAGGTCGAATATCAGGGCCGGCGCGATGCCGCCGCTTCGGTGCTGCCGCTCGCCGAGGCCCTGCCTTTCGTGAAGGCCAAGCTCGCGGCATGAGCAGCGGGCTCTCCCGGCCGGGGAGCCCACGGCGCGGCTTCATCG
>JAYSMB010000294.1:0-6708 GCA_043725065.1 Burkholderiales bacterium | reverse complement strand
CGCTCGCGCCCGGCGTGATCGACACCGACATGCAGGTGCAGTTGCGCAGTGCCGCGGGCGCCGGCTTTCCCGAGCGGGCCGCGTTCGTGCGTCTCAAGGAAGCGGGCCAGCTCACGTCGAGCCGGGACGCCGCGGCGCGTGTCGTGGCCTGGCTAGCGCGTGCCGATTTCGGCGCCGTGCCGGTGGCCGACGTTCGCGACGCCTGAGAGGCGGTTCGCAGAGCTGGAGCGGGTCCGGCCTGCGCGACAATCGCACCGCCCCGCCTGACAAGTAGCGCGCCTTCGCCGCGCCCCGGAGATCTCCGCATGCAACGATTCGCGCTCGCCGCCTTTGCCTCGGCCGCGCTGCTTTGCGCTTGTGCGCCGATGCCGTCGGCGCCGCCGGCAACATCGGGCGCGAACACGCCGGCGGCTGGATCCGTCGACGCCGGCGAGACGATCGCACCGAACGCCAATCTCGTCGTCCAGGGCATTCCGCCGATTCCCAAAAGCATCGCCGACACGGTCGCACGCTACGCCGATTTCCGTGGCCACGCCTTCGTCGACTGGCATCCGACCAAACGCGAAATGCTGGTCTCGCACCGCAAGGCCGGCGCCAACACGACGCAGATCTTTCGCCTGGCCTCGCCGCTGGGCGAGCTCGAGCCGCTGACCGATTTCGCCGACCCGGTACGCAACGCGAGCTACGAGCCACTCACCGGCGACGCCATCGTCTTCGAGCGCAGCACTGGCGGTGACGAGGCGGCGCAGATCTACCGGCTCGACCTCGCGACCAGACAGGTGACCGTCGTGTCGGAGCCGAACCTGCGCAACGACATGCAGGGCTGGCTGCACGAGTCGAAACGCCTGCTCTATCTCTCGGTGCCGCTCGACCGCACCGCCGGCGGCGGCAGCCGCACCGAGATCGCCCAGACCCTGACCCTGGTCGACCCGGCGCATCCCGAAACGCGCCGCAAGCTGGCCGAGCTGCCGGGCGGCGGATGGGAAGTCGGCGGCGTGTCGTGGGACGACCGCCGGCTGACCCTCACACGCTATTTTTCCGCCAGTGAGTCGCAGGTCTGGTTGCTCGACATCGCCAGCGGCGAACGCAGGCAAGTGCTGCCCGCGCCCGGCAGCAACGAGAAGGCGAGCCACTTCGCCGCAGGATGGAAGCGCGACGACTCGGGCTTCTTCGTCATCAGCGACCGCGGCGGCGAGTTTCGCGAGCTGATGTTCTACTCGCTCGCCGACGCAAAGTCGTCGTCGATCACCCGCCACATCAAGGGCGAGATCGACGCCGTGAGCCTGAGTGCCGACGGGCGTTTGCTCGCGGTGCGCGCCAACGTCGAAGGTCGCGTCGACCTGATGTTCTTCGACGGCGATGTGTTCAACGAACTGCCATCGCCGGCGCTGCCCGAAGGAAGCGTGACTTCAGCCCTGTTCCACCCGCGCCTGCCGCTGCTGTCGTTCGCGCTCAACAGCAGCAAGGGGCCGAGCCGGATCGGCACGCTGTCGCCGGCCGACGGCAGCTCGCAACCGTGGACGCGTCCGTACGCGCCGCCCGGTATCGACACTTCGCGCTTCGGCGAGCAGCGGATCGCGCGCTGGAAGAGCTTCGACGGACGCGAGATCTCTGGCCTGGTCAACCTGCCGCCGCCGCGCTTCGTCGGCCGACGGCCGGTGCTGATCGACATCCACGGCGGCCCCGAGGGCCAGGCCGGATTCGGCTTCATGGGCCGCAGCAACTATTTTCTCGAGGAACTCGGCGTCGCCGTGATCCGGCCCAACGTGCGCGGCTCGTCCGGCTTCGGCAAGTCCTTCCTCGCTCTCGACGACGGCATGAAACGCGAGGATTCGGTCAAGGACATCGGCGCCCTGCTCGACTGGATCGCCAGCCAGCCCAACCTCGATCCGGCGCGCGTGCTCGTGGTCGGCGGCAGCTACGGGGGCTACATGAGCCTGGCCGTCGCGACCCACTATGCCGACCGCATCGCCGGCGCGATCGACATCGTCGGCATCTCGAACTTCGTCAGCTTCCTGCGGAACACCGAGAGCTATCGGCGCGACCTGCGCCGGGTCGAATACGGCGACGAGCGGGACCCGGCGATGCGCGAGTTCCTGACCCGGATCTCGCCGCTCACCAACGCCGCGAAGATCACCAAGCCGCTGTTCGTCGTGCAGGGCAGGAACGACCCGCGCGTTCCCTACACCGAAGCGGAGCAGATCGTCGCCCGGGCGCGCGCCAACGGCACGCGGGTCTGGTACTTGCGCGCGGAGAACGAAGGACACGGCTTTGCGCGCAAGGAGAACGCCGACTTCCAGTTCTACGCGATGGTGATGTTCATGCGCGAGACGCTGTTGAAGTAGGCGGTCCGGGCGACGGGGCCGACTACATCTCGATACGGCTTCGCCTCGGTTCGAGAATTACTACCGGCTGCGTTTGCTCACATCTGAAGCATCCGCACGCAGTCACGCCCAAAAAGGGCAGCCGACACACGCGTCGCAAGGTCTGAATGGCATTGCTAACAAATATTGACGGCAACCGACGCCCGCGCTGTGTTGAAGTCTCGGGCACGTGATCTGCGTGTTGGCACCGGGGCGCAACCGCCGTTCGTGTCAATTCGCATCCATCTTTGTCAACACCATCACCTCTTCGAAGCCAGCGCGACACCGATGTTCGGCATCCTCAAATCCCATGACAGCCATCGCGGCGTCGTCCCCGGCTTGCTGGCCCACGCCGCCGACGCCGGCTGGATCAAGCGCGAAGAGGCGATCATGGGCACGGCCATCGTCGTCGAACTCTGGAGCGGCGACGCCGACACTGGGCACGCTGCGATCGACTCGGTGATGGCCGAGATGCATCGCATCGATCGCGCCATGAGCCCGCACAAGGCCGAGTCGGAACTCTCCCTCATCAATCGCGATGCCGGTGCCGGGCCGGTGCCGCTGAGCGACGAGATGACGAGCCTGCTGGCGCGCGCCGAAGCGTTCGCCCGACTTTCCGGCGGCGCGTTCGACATCACCTACGCGGCCGTCGGCCATCTGTACGACTACCGCGCGCGCGTCCGGCCGGGCGAACAAACGCTGGCCCGCGCAAGAGAAGCGGTGGGTTGGCGTAACCTCGTGCTGGATCGGCAGGCGCGCACCGTTCGTTTCGCGCGCCCGGGAATGCGCATCGACCTCGGCGGCTTTGCCAAGGGCTATGCCGTCGACAACGCGACGCGGATCCTGCGCGCCCGCGGCATCGCCCACGCCATCGTCAGCGCCGGCGGCGACAGCCGCGTCATCGGCGATCGTCGCGGCCGTCCCTGGACGATCGGCATCCGCGATCCGCGCCGCGGCAGCGGCCAGATGGTGGCGGTGCTGCCGCTCGTCGACGTCTCGATCTCGACGTCGGGCGACTACGAACGCTTTTTCGACGAAGGCGGCGAACGCTTTCATCATCTGATCGATCCGACCACCGGCCGTTCGCCCCACGGCGTGCACAGCGTGACCGTGCTCGCCGAAGACGGGCTGACCTGCGAAGCGCTGTCGAAGGCGGTGTTCGTACTCGGTGCCGACAAGGGACTGGCGTTGATCGCTTCGCAACCCGGCGTCGATGCCGTGGTGGTCGATGCGAACGGCACCCTGCATTACTCGGCGGGCCTGTTGCCCGCCACGCCGCCTGTGCGGCAATGAGCGAAGCATGCTCACGATGAATCCTAAGAGGAGAGACCGATGAGACAGCTCCTGAAACCTGTGGCCTGCGCGAGCGCGCTGGGTGTCCTGATGGTGCTTGGCGGTTGCAGCGGCAGCAGCACCAGCGACTCGAACACCCTCACCGTCGCCGGTGACGTGCCGATCGCCTATGCGCAGCGGGTCAACACGATCGGCCTCAATCCGACCAATGGCGCGCCCACGGCGGACGGTGGCGACCTGATGATCCGCGAGAAGTCCTCGGCGAGCGCGCTTGAGCACAACATCACCGCGCAGTTCACCCAGGGCAAGGGCGACGCCCAGAACCCCGACGTGTCCTACGACGGCAAGAAGATCGTCTTCTCGATGCGCTGCCCGACCACGAGCACCGCGATGGTCGGCGGCCAGCCCGTCTGTACCGGCCACTGGAACATCTGGGAATACGACATGACGGTGGGCGGGCTGACCGGCGGCACCTTCCGCCGCCTCACCAGCTCGAACTCCGACGACGTCGAGCCGACCTACCTGCCCGCCGGCAAGGGCTATGTCTTCACCTCGAACCGGCAGACCAAGTCGAGCATCAACCAGTTCAACGGCCATACCTACAAGGCACTCGACGAATACGAGCGCGAGACCGTGTTCAACCTGCACACGATGGACGCGCAAGGCGCCAACATCGCGCAGATCTCGTTCAATCAGAGCCACGACCGCAACCCGACCATCCGGCCCAACGGCGACATCATGTTCTCGCGCTGGGACCACGTCGCCGGCCGCAACCACTTCAAGATCTTCCGCGCCAAGCCCGACGGCACCGACCTGTTCGTTCTTTACGGCGCACACAGCCCCGGCAACAGCTTCCTGCACCCGCGCGACATGGACCCGAAGGGCAAGTACGCGGGCTTTCTCGCCTCCGACCTGATGCCGCTCTCGCGCACCCATGAAGGCGGCGGCCTGGTCTTCATCGACGCGGCCAACTACTCCGAGAACAACACGCCCGCCGCGGCCGGCGTGCCGACCACCGGCGGGCAGACCGAGATGACGCTTCAGCCGCTCAACATCGGCGGCGGTCTCTCGCAATATGGCCGGATCAGCTCGCCTTTTCCGCTCTGGGACGGCACCAACCGCGTGCTGCTCTCCTACCGACCCTGCGAGGTCACGAACAAGGGCGTGATCGTCTCGTGCGCGACGCTGACTCCTGCGGAGATGGCCCGCGTCGGCGACGAAAACCGGCTCGTCGTCGACAGCCAGGCCGACGCTATTCAGGACAACGTGCCGCCGCCCTACGCGATTTACATGTTCGACCCGGCGCTGCAGACTTTCCTGATCGTCGCCGCGCCGCCGCCGGGCTTCATGAACGTCCACCCGGTCGCGATCCAGCCGCGGACCGAGCCGAATGCCACCGACCCGACCAACGTCGACCCGGTGCTCGCGGCGCAAGGCCTCGGCCTGATCGAAGTGCGCAGCGTCTACGACACCGATGGCCTCGGTCGAATGGGCGACGCGGTGATCTCCGCGCTCGACCTGCCGGCGGGCTGCACGACGGCGATCGCCAAGACCGCGCCGTCCGATCCGCAGGACACACGCGCCCAGGTCGCCGACCTGGTGCGCATGAAAGACCCGGCCGATGCCGCCTATGGCTGCGCGCCGGCGCGCTTCGTACGTGCCCTGCGTGCCGTCGCCCCGCCTTCGGGCATGTCGGGGCTGCGCAGCGCGATCGGCGAAACCGAGTTCGAGATGACGCAGATCCTCGGCTACGCGCCGATCGAGCCGGACGGCTCGTTCAAGCTCAACGTGCCCGCCGATACGCCGGTCGCGCTGTCGGTGGTCGATTCGACCGGGCGTGCCTTCCAGACCCACACCAACTGGATCCAGGTTCGCCCCGGCGAACGCCGCACCTGCGACGGCTGTCACAGCCCGCGCCGCGGCGGCGCCATCAACTCCGGCGCCGTCGTCAACAGCATGCCGGCGGCCTTGTTGCCGGCGATGGCGAGCGCGCACCGGTCGGGCGAAACCATGGCTTCGACACGGACCCGGCTCGACGCGACCGCGCTGAACCTCCGCGCCGACCCGCTGTACTCCGATATCTGGGCCGATGCGAGCAAGCCCGGCGTCACCGCGCATGCCGCGATCGCGCTGCGCTACACCGGCAACACGAATCCAGCCGACGACCTGCAGACCGCGGCGCCGGTGAACGGCGTCGTCAACTACCCCGAGCACATCCAGCCGCTGTGGACACGGGCCCGCGGACCGGGCGGCGCCAACACCTGCACCAACTGCCACAACGATCCGGCCAAGCTCGACCTGAGCGGCACGCTGGGCGGCAGCGGCCGGGTCAGCTCCTACGACGAGGTGATGATCGGCGACCCGGTCAACGACCCCGTGACCGGCCTGCCGCTGACGCGCATCGAAGAAGGCGTGCTCGTCATCGAGCGCGGTCCTGCCCTGGTCGACACCAGTGCGAGCGAAGGCGAGGTGCATGGCCTGACCCGCAAGAGCCGGCTCTCGGAGATCCTCTGGGGCCAGGACATGTTCTCGGGCGCCGACGCACGCCTGGCCCATCCAAGCCCGCCGGCCAGCGCGCCCGACCACTCGAAGATGCTGACCACCGGCGAGAAGCGGGTCGTCGCCGAATGGATCGACACCGGCGGCAAGTACTACAACGATCCGTTCAACGCCGGCAGCGGCGTGCGCACGGTCACCGGCTTGAGCGAAGCGACCTTCGAGACCGACGTGTTCCCGATCCTGAAGTCGACCTGCGCGGCGAGTTGCCATCAGGCGATCGGCAGCAGCATGTCGGCGGTGCCGATCGGGACTTCGTTCCGCAACAACCGCTTCGTGCTGACCGGCGACGTCAAGGGCGACTACGGCGTCACGCTGACGATGATCTCGAACGCGTGCAACGCGGCCTCGAACTACCTGCTGAAGAAGCCCTCGACCGTGCCACATCCCACAGGAGCGGTCGAGGGCTTCTTCAGCAGGTAGTTCGAGGCCGCGTTGCAGGCATTCGAGATCATCGTCAGCGTCACGCCGTAGTCGCCTTTGACGTCGCCGGTGA
>JAYSMB010000293.1:0-1990 GCA_043725065.1 Burkholderiales bacterium | reverse complement strand
CTGAGCCTGACCAAGCGCGGGCCCGAACGGGCTCGCTGATAGATTGCCTGGGGTCGCATCGTGCGACCCTTCTTCATTTTGACATCGAATCCCCAAATGCTTGACCGCCTCGACCTTCGCCGCCGCAGTCGCGCTGCCGGAATCCATCTGTTGATTTCCGCCGCAATCGCAGGCCTCGCGGCCGCGCTGGTCTTCGGTCTCTGGTACCCGGGGGCATACCGCCTCCTCGCTGGGGGCAAAGATCTTTTCCTGCTGGTGACGAGCGTCGATGTCGTGCTCGGCCCGCTGCTGACCTTCACGGTCTTCGATCTCAAGAAGGGCTGGCCGCACCTGCGCCGCGATCTGGCAATCATCGGTGCGGTTCAGTTGTTCGCACTGGCCTACGGGTTGCATGCGACCTACGACGCGCGGCCGGTGGCGATGGTGTTCGAGGTCGATCGGTTTCGCGTCATCGCGGCGAATCAGGTCTTGTCCACCGAACTGGCGACCGCGTCGCCGGAGTATCGGGTCTTGCCGCTGAGCGGTCCGTGGTTGCTCGGCACGCGCAAGGCTATGGGGCTGGACGAGCGTAACGACGCGTTGTTCATGGGCGCCCAAGGCATCGACCTCGGACAGCGCCCATCGTTCTGGCAGCCTTACACCACTTCGACCGCGGATGCGCTGGCTCATTCGAAACCGCTTGCGGCGCTGCTCTCTAAGTACCCAACCCAGGCCGCCGAGATCAAGGAGCGGCTGCGGGAACAAGGTGTCGACGAACAAACGGCGAGCTTCCTGCCGTTGATGGCGCGAGGCGGCGACTGGGTCGTGATCCTCGACAGCGCGGGCCGGCTCGTGCACTACGTTCCTGTCGACGGATTCTTTTGACGCGACCAATCGAGGCGGTTCGTCGTTGCGGCCGATCGCGAGTGCGTTCGGACTGAGGCACGGCCCGAGACCTCTACACTGGCGCCCTATGCCGGAACTCCTTGAACCATCGACAGGCGCACAGCGAAGCTGGCCGCTCTGCGCCTCGCTCGCGATGGCCGCGCCGGCGCTGCTGGCCTTCAACCTGCCGCCGTCCGCCACCTTCTTCAACCAGGCCGCGGCGCTGATCGGCTGGGGTGGCCTGCTGGCCGTCGTCGCCGATCGCCTGCCGATCCGCGCGCGCGCCGGCAGCGCGGGGTTGAACGCGTTGCTTGCGGCGCTCGCGGTGCTCCTGGTGGCGGCGCTTGCCGGACCGCTCTGGGCCGGCCTGCCGTGGTCGCTCAGCCTCTCGGGTGCGGGGCTGATCGGGGCCGCCATGCTGGCCGCGTTCGTCGGTGCGTCGGCGCAGGCCGCGGGCCTCGGCACGGCTGCGTTTCGGGCGCTGTGCATCGGCATGGTCGTCGCCGGCGTTGCCAGCAGCGCGATCGGCGTCGTGCAGGTGTTCGCGCCGCAATGGCCGGATGGCGACGTCGTCGCGCGCACCTACATCGTCGGCCGTGCGGTCGGCAACATGCGTCAGCCGAATCACCTGAGCAGCCTGCTCGTGTGGGCCAGCATCGCGGCGGTGTGGCTCGCGGAAACCGGTGTGTTCAAGCGCTGGGTCGGCGCGGCGCTGACGCTGCTGTTCATCTTCGTGATCGTGCTCAGCGCGTCGCGCACCGGTGCCGTGAGCGTCATCCTGCTCGCGGCCTGGGCCCTGCTCGACCGGCGTCTGTCGAGACCGACGCGCGTGCTGCTGCTGCTCGCGCCGGTCGCCTACGGCGTCTTCTGGCTCGGCACCTCGGCCTGGGCCGACCACAGCCACCAGGTGTTCGGCGGCGAGACGCGCTTCTCGACCAAGGGCGACATCTCGAGCTCGCGCTGGGGCATCTGGTCGAACACGCTCGCGTTGATCGCGATGCACCCGTGGGCCGGCGTCGGCTTCGGTGAATTCAATTTCGCCTGGACGCTGACGCCCTTCCCCGGCAGGCCGGTCGCGTTTTTCGACCACACGCACAACATCGTTCTGCAGTTCGCCGTCGAGCTC
>JAYSMB010000292.1:0-2246 GCA_043725065.1 Burkholderiales bacterium | reverse complement strand
GGTCGGCGAAATCCGCGACCTGCAGACCGCCGACATGGCGATCCAGGCCTCGCTCACCGGCCACCTCGTGTTCAGCACGCTGCACACCAACGATTCGGCGTCGGCGATCACGCGCCTCAACGACCTGGGCGTCGCGCCCTACCTGATCGGCTCGACCCTGATCGGCGTGCTCGCGCAACGACTGGTGCGAACCTTGTGCCCGGCCTGCAAGGTGCCCGACGAAGAAGTGACGCGCGAGACGCTGCACGAAGTCGTCAAGCCCTGGCGCCTGAACGGCGGCGTGCGTCCGTACAAGGCGGTCGGTTGTCTCGAATGCCGGATGACCGGCTTTCGCGGCCGCGCCGGCCTGTTCGAGCTGCTCACCGTGAGCGACGCGGCACGCAATTTCATCCAGCCGACCTGCAACGAAGCGAAGCTGCGCGCGCAGGCGCTGCAGGATGGCCTTCGGCCCTTGCGGCTTGCGGGGGCGATGAAGGTCGCCGAAGGCGTGACCACGCTCGAAGAAGTGCTTCGCGCCACGCCGGCCTGGGAGCAGTGAGCTGAGACTCCCGCATCACGCCGCAGCGAGGCCGCGATTTGAGAATTAAAAGCGAACGCGACTTCTGGTCCGGCTTGATGTTTGTCGTGGTCGGCGTCGTCTTCGCGATTGGCGCAACCAACTACAGCATGGGCCCCGCCTGCGCGCCGCAAGACCCGTGCGCCGCCAATCTTTGGGCCCGCTTGTCGCAGCTTTCGGCGCATCCGGGCGCGGGCTACTTTCCGCTCGGCCTCGCGCTGCTGCTCGCCGTGCTCGGCTCGATCGTTCTCTTCAAATCGCTGACGATCGAAAGCGAAGGGGGCGACAGGATCGGCGCGTTCGCATGGCGGCCGCTGATCGTCATCGTCGTCGCAATCGCCGTGTTCGGTGCGATGCTGGAGCCGATCGGCATGGCCCTCTCGGTGCCGGTGCTGATCGCGATCTCGAGCCTGGCCGGCGACGAGTTCCACTGGAAGGGCGTTGCCGCCAACGCCGTGGTTCTCACGGTCGGCTCGTGGTTCATCTTCGTGTGGGCCCTCAAGCTCACGATTCCGGTCTGGCCGTGGTTCGCGCGCTGAGCGCTCCGGCACCTCTCGGCTGACCCGACGACTCACGGCTTCGCATGGATCTGCTTCACAACCTGGGCATCGGCTTCGGCGTTGCCTTCACGTTCCAGAACCTGCTTTACGCCTTCTTCGGCGCGATGCTGGGAACGCTGATCGGCGTGCTGCCCGGGATCGGCCCGGTGGCGACGATCGCGATGCTGCTGCCTTCGACCTACGCGCTCGACGCGACGCCGGCGCTGATCATGCTTGCCGGCATCTACTACGGCGCCCAGTACGGCGGCTCGACGACGGCGATCCTGATCAACGTGCCCGGCGAGTCGTCGTCGGTCGTGACCGCGATCGACGGCTACCAGATGGCGCGCCAGGGCCGCGCCGGCGCCGCGCTTTCTGTGGCGGCGCTCGGCTCGTTCTTCGCCGGCTGCGTCGGCACCATCATCATCGCCGCGTTCGCGCCGCCGCTCACCGAGCTGGCGTTCAAGTTCGGACCGGCCGAGTATTTCTCGCTGATGGTGCTGGGCCTGATCGGCGCTGTCGTGCTCGCCTCGGGCTCGCTGATCAAGGCGATCGCCATGATCCTGCTCGGCCTGTTGCTCGCGCAGGTCAACACCGACGTGATCTCGGGCACTGCGCGCTACAGCTTCGACATCCCGCAGTTGACCGACGGGATCGGCTTCGTCGTCATCGCGATGGGCGTGTTCGGCTTTGGCGAGATCATCTCCAACCTCGGCCAGCCGGCCGAGCATCGAGAGGTGTTCACGAGCAAGGTCAAGGGCCTGTGGCCGAACAAGCGCGACTTCATGGAGGCATGGCCTTCGGTGTTGCGCGGCACGGCGCTCGGCTCGGTGCTCGGTGTGCTGCCGGGCGGCGGTGCCTTGCTCGCGTCGTTCGCCTCGTACACGGTCGAAAAGAAGCTGACCCGCAACCCGCGTATTCCGTTCGGCAAGGGCGCGATCCAGGGCGTGGCCGGGCCCGAGAGCGCCAACAACGCCGGGGCGCAGACCTCGTTCATCCCGATGCTGACGCTCGGCATTCCGCCCAACGCGGTGATGGCGCTGATGGTCGGGGCGATGACGATCAAGGGCATCCAGCCCGGCCCGCAGGTGATGACCTCGAACCCGCAGCTGTTCTGGGGCCTGATCGCCTCGATGTGGGTCGGCAACGCG
>JAYSMB010000291.1:0-10323 GCA_043725065.1 Burkholderiales bacterium | reverse complement strand
CAAGGTCGTCAAGTTCGTGGCGAATCCGTCCACGGACTGGACCGAACTCGATGCGCCCGTCGAGGACACGCGCGAAAGCGACTACGCCAAGGGCGAGCTCAAGGCGATGATCGAGCGCAAGCGGCGAAACGACTTCGTCCGCAAGCGCGAATTCGACATGCTGCGCAAGGTGCGTCGCGAGGGCTTGTCGAGCGAGCAGCTCGCCGCGCTCGGCTCGTCGCGTCTAGACGACTCGCAACCGCGCGCCTCCGAGTCGCCGGCGCGGCAAGACGCCGGTGTCAAGGCCAAGATCGACGAGATCGAGCAGCAGATGGTGGGCGACAGCTACGCCAGCACGCAACGCCGCAGCCCCGAGTTCTACAACGCGCCGACCCAACCGGCACCGATGGACCTGCTCGCCAGCCGGCCGGTCGCCCCACCGCCGCCGCCCGCGCACGGCGGCCGGGTCGAGGATTTCGTCCCCGCATCGGCGCCCGCCGGAAAGATCGTCAAGACCATACCGGCCGCGGCCCGCTCGGCGTCGATCGCGCCGATTCGTCTCGACCTGACCCCGGCCGAAGACTTCGGCAAGGCGTTTTCCGCGAACAGCCCCGAGGTCACGCACGACCCCGATCTCGACGAAGCCGTGATCGCCTTCGCCAACGCCGATTTCGAGCAGTGCGAGCAGTCTATGTTGACGCAGACAGGCCCCGGTGGTGCGCGCGCTCAACACGCCGAGACCTGGCTGGTACTGTTCGACCTCTATCGCGCCACCGGCCAGCAGCACAAGTTCGAAAGCCAGGCGCTCGACTATGCGCAGCAGTTCGGCTGGTCGGCGCCACAGTGGTTCTCGATGCCCAAGCTGGTCGCCGAGGCGGCCAGCGAAGAGCGGCCGACCAGCGCCCGGGTCGAAGGCCAGGTCGGCTGGGTCTGCCCGAACTACCTCGATGCCGATAGCGTCGCCAGGCTCGCCTCGCTGGCCCTGCAGATGCCTTTGCCCTGGGTGTTCGACTGGGGCGCGCTGCAGACGATCGACGCCGAGGCCAGCGGCCGACTTTCAGAGCTGTTCCGCAGCTGGATCCCGCAGGATCTCGACATTCGCTGGCTCTCCGGCGACCGGCTGTTCGTCGTGATCCAGGATGCGGCGCCGACAGGCGTTCGCGACGCCGACCCGGCGTTCTGGCAGCTTCGCCTCGATGCCCTGCGCATGACCAACCGCCCCGACCAGTTCGACGAGGCGGCGATCGACTACTGCGTGACCTACGAAGTGTCGCCGCCATCGTGGGAAGCGGCCAAATGCATCGTCCGCATCAGCGGCTCGAACCAAAGCACGACCGTGCCGCCGCTCACGCTGGTAAGCGACGTCTCGACCAGCTTTCAGGAATCGCAGCTCACCGACGATCCGGCGATGGTCGAGGTGGCCACAGTCGAGCTCTCGGGCCAGCTCGTCGGCGACATCGCCATAACGCTGAAGAAGCTCGGCGCCGAGCTCGGCAAAGCGACCATCGTCAACGTCTCGTGCGCGCGGCTGATCCGGGTCGACTTCATCGCCGCCGGCGACCTGCTCAACTGGGTGCTGGCGCGGCGCGCCGAAAACCGCAGCGTGAGCTTCATCGAAGCGCACCGGATGGTCGCGCTGTTCTTCGGCGCGATGGGCATCAACGAGCACGCGACGGTCAAGGTCCGGACGGTCTAGCCGAAGTCATCCTGAACGAAGCGAGGGATCTCGTTCTTCGAACCGCCGGGATCCTTCGCTTCGCTCAGGATGACAAGAAGCGGGCTTGAACGTCTACGGCGGCGTCACAATCTGCTCCCGATGGAAAACTATCACGGCACGACGATCGTCAGCGTGCGCCGCGGCAATGTCGTGGCGCTCGGCGGCGACGGCCAGGTCACGCTCGGCAACATCGTCGTCAAGGCGACCGCGCGCAAGGTTCGCCGGCTGCATCACGACAAGGTGCTCGCCGGCTTTGCCGGGGCCACTGCCGACGCCTTCACGCTGTTCGAGCGCTTCGAGGCCAAGCTTGAAAAGCACCAGGGCAACCTCGTTCGCTCGGCGATCGAGCTGACCAAGGACTGGCGCACCGACCGGGTCCTGCGTCGGCTCGAAGCGATGCTGGCGGTGGCCGACCACGTGTCGTCTCTCATCATCACGGGCAACGGCGACGTGCTCGAGCCCGAGTACGGCATCGTCGCGATCGGCTCGGGCGGCTCGTATGCGAGCGCCGCGGCGCGTGCGCTGTTGCAGCACACCGAGATGACACCGAAAGACATCGTCAAACGCTCGCTCGAGATCGCCGGCGACCTGTGCATCTACACGAACCAGAACCACACGATCGAGACGCTCGAATGACGAATCAACGCCGCCACGCTCTCTTCGTTCGCCGCCCCCCGAGGGGGCGCGGCCGGGCTTGGGAACGGCTCGGCGCCCTGCCGACCCCGCGGCCATGAAATCCAGCATGACGCCGCAGGAGATCGTCTCCGAACTCGATCGCCACATCGTCGGCCAGTCGGGCGCCAAGCGCGCGGTCGCGATCGCGCTGCGCAACCGCTGGCGGCGCCAGCAGGTCGAAGAATCGATGCGTGGCGAGATCACGCCGAAGAACATTCTCATGATCGGGCCGACCGGCGTTGGCAAGACCGAGATCGCGCGCCGCCTGGCGCGCCTTGCCGACGCGCCTTTCATCAAGGTCGAGGCGACCAAGTTCACCGAGGTCGGCTATGTCGGCAAGGATGTCGATTCGATCATCCGCGACCTGGTCGACATGTCTGTCAAGCAAGAGCGCGAAACCGCGATGCGCAGGCAACGCGCCCGCGCCGAAGACGCGGCCGAAGATCGCATCCTCGAGATCATCGTCCCCGGCGCACGCAGCGAGTTCGGCCTGGCACCTTCACCTTCGGCTGACAACACCGCCCGCCAGGTGATGCGAAAGCGCCTGCGCGAAGGCTCGCTCGCCGACCGGGAGATCGAGATCGAAGTGGCCGAGGCCAGGCCGTCGATGGAGATCATGGGCCCGGCCGGCATGGAAGACATGACCGAGCAGCTGCGCGGCATGTTCGCCAACATCGGAGGCGGCAAAAAGAAGGCGCGCAAGATGAAGATCGCGGAGGCGCGGAAGCTCCTCGTCGACGAAGAGGCAGCCAAGCTCGTCAACGACGACGAAGTGAAAGCGAGCGCGCTGGCCAACGCCGAGCAGAACGGCATCGTCTTCATCGACGAGATCGACAAGGTCGCTTCGCGCTCGGAAACGCAGGGTGCCGACGTGTCGCGCCAGGGCGTGCAGCGCGACCTGCTGCCGCTGGTCGAAGGCACCACCGTCAACACCAAGTACGGCATGGTCAAGACCGATCACATCCTGTTCATCGCCTCGGGCGCGTTTCACCTCGCCAAGCCGAGCGACCTGATCCCCGAGCTGCAGGGGCGCTTTCCGATCCGCGTCGAGCTCGGCTCGCTCTCCGTCGACGACTTCGAGGCGATCCTGACGCAGACGCACGCCAGCCTGGTCAAGCAATACACGCTGCTGCTCGCGACCGAAGGCGTGACGCTCGAGATCGCGCCCGGTGCCATCCGGCGGATCGCCCAGATCGCTTACGACGTCAACGAACGAACCGAAAACATCGGCGCGAGACGCCTGTCGACGGTGATGGAGCGGCTGCTCGACGAAGTGAGCTTCGATGCGCCGAACCGGGGCGGCCAGACGATCACCATCGACGCGGCCGCGGTCGACGCCAAGCTCGCCGATCTGGCGCAGGACGTCGATCTGTCCCGCTACGTCCTCTAAGGAAGGTCTGAACAACGCGTTGTGCGATGCTGTTCAGCCATTGAGCAAGACATGTTGATCGGCGCCATCAAATCACCGTCGGTTTTGCCGCATTGGATCGTGCTGTTTGGGCATTTGGATGCTTCAGTGCGGCTAATTGCCGCTTTGCGCAGGCACTCATGCGTGCGTGGCCAGCAGTCGTCGTCGTGCCATCCACAGGTTGGACAACGCGAAGAGCATGTGCAACTGCGCGGTGTTCTTGGTGATGCCGCGGTAGCGCACCTTGACAAAGCCGAACTGGCGCTTGATGACCCGAACCGGATGCTCGACCTTGGCGCGGATGCTGGCCTTCATGCGCTCGAGCGCATCGACCAAGGCGTCGAACGTCTTGGTCTTGTCGAGCTGCCTCCTCTTGCCCGAGCGCAGGGCCACGTGCCATGCCGGCCCGAGCGCTTCGCTGCGCTTGTGAACCCCCTGGTAGCCAGCGTCGCCGAAGGCGCTCGTCTCCTCGCCGTGCAAGAGCGCGCCGGCGACGTTGAGGTCGCAGACGTTGGCCGCCGTGCCGATGACGGTGTGCACCAGGCCCGACTCGGCGTCCACACCGATGTGGGCCTTCATGCCGAAGTACCACTGCCTGCCCTTCCTGGTCTGGTGCATCTCGGGGTCGCGCTCGCCCGAGGCGTTCTTGGTCGAGCTCGGCGCTGCGATCAGCGTGGCGTCGACCACGGTGCCGGTCTTGAGCATCAAGCCGCGCTCTCTCAGGGTGTCGTTGATCGCTTGAAGCATGCCGAGGGCCAGCCCCTGGGCCTCGAGCAGATGGCGAAAGCGCCTTGCCCTTGGGATAGTGCGGCTCGATCAGCGCCACAAGCTCGCTCCACGGCACCACGCGTTCCATCTCGTCCAGAAACGTGCGCCTCCTCGTGCGCTTGCTCGACAAGTGCAGGCCAAGATCGGCTTGTTTCATGGTGTCCACCCGCTCAAGTCACCCCGCAGCTCAACGCATCAGCCTCGCCGATCGATGACTTATGCAGACCATCCCTAAAGCCCGCTCAGTCGGCGAACACCGGCTCGCAGCGCACCTCGGTCTTGACCGAGTTGGCGATGAAGCACTCTTCATGCGCCTCGTGATGAAGACGCAGGATCTCGGCGCGGCTCGGCACGCGATCGCCGGAAAACTCGACCTTCGGATGCAGGATCACGACCGTCATCGCCAGGCGGCCGGAAGCGTTCTTTGCCATCAGGCCGGTCGCCGCATCGGCATAGCGATCGACGCAAAAACGTTCCTTGGCGGCGAGCGAAAGAAACCACAGCATGTGGCAGCTCGAAAGCGAAGAAACAAACGCTTCCTCCGGATCGACCGCGGCGGCATCGGAATAGGGCAAGGGCACGACGTGGGGCGACGAGGACCCCGGCACTTCGGCGCCGCCGTCGAAGCGCAGCAGATGGCGGCGGCTGTAGCGGTTGGCGACGAAGTCCTCCCGGCTCGCGTCGCCGCGTGTCCAGATCGTCTCGGCGGTGTAGTGGGCCAAGGTCAAGCCTCCTGTTCGGGCGATTTCCTAGAGCGCCAGCCGCTTCGACTGAAGATTCAACAGGCCGTCGAAAATCAGCGTCTCGACATTCTCGACCGGCAGGTCGGTCATCGACGCCAGCTTCACTGCCGCGCCGCCGCTCATGACGAGCGCCGGCGTCTCGCCGCTGCGCTTCTGGAGTTTCTTGTACATGCGATCGACGGCGCCGGCGATGGCGTCCGAGCCGCCGCTCATCAGGGCATCGCTGGTGTTGGTCGGGAAGTCGACGGCCTCACCGGTCGGCGCCTTCAGGCCCGCCGTTCCCATCTCGAGGGCGCGCAGCATCAGGCCGAAGCCCGGCAGGATCAGGCCGCCGAGAAAACGCCCGCTCGTATCGAGCGCATCGACCGTGACCGCCGTGCCGACCATGACCACGAGTACCGGCCGGGGCGCGCCGCGGGCGAGCACGCGTTGCCGTGCGCCAATCAGGGCGACCCAGCGGTCGACGCCGAGCCGGCTGGGATGGTCGTAGCCGTTGGTCACGCCGCAGGCCGAAGCCGAGCTGACGACCCAGCGCGGCTCGACGTCCCAGATCTCGAGCTGCGCTTCGGCGCGGCGGCGAATGCCTTCGCCGGCGACGACGCTGCCGAGCATGCTCGAAGGAGCGGGCAGGTTTTTCCACGCCGTCTCGGCGAGCTCGTCGATCGCTTCGAGGAAGACCGCGCCGTGATGGAGCGGCCCCGCGCCCGGCTTGGGCGCGCTGTAGAGCGCCCACTTGAGGCGGGTGTTGCCGACGTCTATCGCGAGAAAGGCCATCTTCGGCTACCCGTCAGGTCATCTTGCCGGAGCTCGGCTGCGCGTCGCAGCCGCTGATACGCCAGGATTTGTCGGGCTGGCGCTCGAGCCGGTAGACGGCCAGCCAGAGCGCGCCGCTGGCGTCAGTGAGATGTACGCCCTGCACAAGCTGACCTTCGACCCATTCGGGATTGAGAAAGACCACCGACGCCGGCCGATAGACGACCGGATAGCCTGCTCGCACCATCTCCATGAAGCGATCGGGCGTGCCGAACATCTCGCGGATCGACGGCGCGGCGTACGAGAAGGCGCGCTTGGCGTCGTCGGCCGCAAAGGCCGAAAGCTGCGCCTCGACCACGGCACGAACCGCCTTCGCGTCGCTGGTCGAGACGCGCTCGGCGCGCGCTGCCGATGTGGCAAACAAGGCGAACGCGGCGACGAACAGAAGGCTGGCCAAAGCGCGGGCGACGCGAGTCATGACAGCTCCTCGGAGTTGGGTGCGAGCGGGTGACTGTAAAGCGACAGCGGCCGGGCCGCCGGGAAGCGGGCAAAACGGGACCCGGACATCGCGCGAGCGGCGCTACACTTGAAATTGACGTATACGTCAATTGACGTCGGCAAGGGCTGGCGCCTTCAGTTGCGGCGGAGACACTTTGGCAAAAAAGAAAAGCAGCACGCGCCTGGCCGATTTCCAGTTTGCGGGCGCAGCGGTTGGCACTGCCGGGGCCAGAGCGCGCCGTTCGTTCGATCTCTCCCGCATCGATCCGGCCGCCAGGCCCTTCTCGTCGGGCGACAAGGCGGCCGACAAAACCGCCGTCCCCAATCTCGCCCTCGAACTCGACAAGCTTCAGGACCTGCTCTACGCCGACCGACGCTTCAAGCTGCTGGTCATCCTGCAGGGCACCGATACGAGCGGCAAGGACGGCACGATCCGCGGTGTGTTCGGCCAGATGAGCGCACTCGGCGTGCACACGGTGGCGTGGAAGGTCCCTTCGATCGACGAGCGCGCGCACGACTATCTCTGGCGCATCCACCAGAAAGTGCCGGCCGCGGGCGAAGTGCTGCTTTTCAATCGCAGCCACTACGAAGACGTGCTCGTCCCGGTCGTGAAGGGCTGGCTCACGAAGGAAGAAACCAAGCAGCGCTATGCACAGATCAACGACTTCGAGCGGATGCTGGTCGAGACCGGCACGGTCGTACTCAAGTTCATGCTCCACATTTCGAAGGAAGAGCAGCGGCTGCGGCTGCAGGCTCGCCTCGACGACCCGACCAAGCACTGGAAGTTCGAGCTCGGCGATCTCGAAGCGCGCGAACAGTGGGATCTGTACCAGGCCGCCTACAGCGCCGCCGTTGCCGCGACCGGCACGGCCTGGGCACCCTGGACCATCGTTCCGGCCGACTCCAAGACGCATCGCAATCTGATGATCGCGAGCCTCGTCAAGCGGGCGCTGGTCGGCCTGAAGCTGTGCTACCCGCCGGGCGATCCGGCGCTGGCGAACATCAAGGTGCCTTAGGGCACGAGAGCCCCCCGAGAAACCACAGATGACCGAGCTTTCCGCCGACTACAAAGCGCTGGCGCAGTACCGGCCGGCGCACAAGGTGCGCTTCGTCACCGCTGCGGCGCTGTTCGACGGGCACGACGCGGCCATCAACATCATGCGCCGAATCCTGCAGGGAATGGGCGCCGAGGTCGTGCACCTCGGCCACAACCGCTCGGTCGACGAGGTCGTCACGGCGGCCCTGCAGGAAGACGTGCAAGGCATCGCCATCAGCTCCTACCAGGGCGGCCATGTCGAATACTTCAAGTACATGGTCGAGCTGCTCAGGGAACGCGACGGCGCGCACGTGCGCGTGTTCGGTGGCGGCGGCGGGGTGATCGTGGCGAGCGAGATCGCCGAGCTGCAAGCCTATGGCGTCGAGCGTATCTACAGCCCGCAAGACGGGCAGCGCATGGGGCTGGCCGGAATGATCGGCGAGATGATGATGCGCTGCGACGTCGATCTCTCGGTGCATGCGCCGACGGCGCTCGCACCGATCCGTGGCGGCGACGTCGCGTCGCGACGCGCGCTGGCGCAGCTCATCACGGCGCTCGAGAACGGCGCGGCCGCGGCTTCCTTGCGTGAGGAGCTACGGGCCGCAGCACGTGAGGTGAAGACGCCGGTGATCGGCATCACCGGCACCGGCGGCGCCGGCAAATCGAGCCTCACCGACGAGCTGATCCGGCGCCTGCGCCTCGACCAGCGCGACCGGCTTCAGGTGGCCGTGATCAGCATCGACCCGTCGCGCCGCAAGAGCGGCGGTGCGCTGCTCGGCGACCGGATCCGCATGAACGCGATCGCGCCTTGGAACGACGGGCCGCGCGTCTTCATGCGCTCGCTGGCGACGCGCGACTTCGGCTCCGAGATCAGCGCCGCGCTGCCCGACGTGCTGGCCGCCGTCAAGGTCGCCGGCTTCGACCTGGTGATCGTCGAGACCTCGGGCATCGGCCAGGGCGACGCGGCGATCGTGCCGCTGGTCGACGTGCCGATGTACGTGATGACGCCGGAGTTCGGCGCCGCGAGCCAGCTCGAGAAGATCGACATGCTCGACTTCGCCGAGTTCGTCGCCATCAACAAGTTCGACCGCAAGGGCGCGGCCGACGCCTTGCGCGACGTTGCCAAGCAGGTGCAGCGCAATCGCGAGGCGTTCGTCAAACGGCCTGACGAGATGCCGGTGTTCGGCACCATGGCCAGCCGCTTCAACGACGACGGCGTGACCGCTCTCTACCAGGCGCTGCTGCCCCGGCTGGCCGGCCTCGGCTTGGCCGTCGCGCCCGGTGCGCTGCCCGCGGTCGCGACCCGGCACAGCACGCACCAGGTGCCGATCGTCCCCGGCGCACGCTCGCGCTACCTGGCCGACATCGCCGATTCGGTCCGCGGCTACAAGAAGCAGGCCCTCGTGCAGTCACGGCTGGCGCGCGAGATTCAGCAGCTGCACGAAAGCGGCCGCATGCTCAAGGAAGCCAACCCGGAAAAGACGAACGCGTTCGGCGCGGTGAACTGCCTGGCCGCGGAGCGCGAATCGCGGCTCGACGCGAACGCGGCCCGGCTTCTTGCCGGCTGGCCGGAATTGCAGCGCGCGTATGCGGGCGACGAGTACGTCGTCACCGTGCGCGACCGCGAGATCCGGACCGCGCTCGTTCACACCACGCTCTCGGGCAACAAGATCCGCAAGGTCGCGCTGCCGCGTTATGAAGACCACGGCGAGATCCTGAAGTGGCTGCTCCTCGATAACGTGCCGGGTTCATTTCCCTATGCCGCGGGAACGTTCGCGTTCAAACGCGAAGGCGAGGATCCGACCCGCATGTTCGCCGGCGAGGGCGACGCCTTCAAGACCAACACACGCTTCAAGCTGCTCTCGGCCGGCATGGCCGCCAAGCGCCTCTCGACGGCATTCGACTCCGTCACGCTGTACGGCAACGACCCGGCGATCCGGCCCGACATCTACGGCAAGGTCGGCAACTCGGGCGTCTCGATCGCCACGCTCGACGACATGAAGGTGCTGTATTCGGGATTCGACCTGACCAGCCCCTCGACCAGCGTGAGCATGACGATCAACGGCCCGGCGCCGACGATCCTGGCCATGTTCATGAACACCGCGATCGACCAGAAGCTCGACGCCTTTCGCGCCGAGCACGGCCGCGAGCCCGACGCGAAGGAAGGCGCCGAGATCGCCGCCTGGGTCAAGCAAAACGTGCGCGGCACCGTGCAGGCCGACATCCTCAAGGAAGACCAGGGCCAGAACACCTGCATCTTCTCGACCGAGTTTTCACTGAAAGTGATGGGCGACATCGCCGAGTACTTCGTCGCCCACGAGGTCCGCAACTTCTACTCGGTCAGCATCTCGGGCTATCACATCGCCGAGGCTGGGGCGAACCCGATCAGCCAGCTCGCATTCACGCTGAGCAACGGCTTCACCTTCGTCGAGGCCTACTTGGCGCGCGGCATGAAGGTCGACGACTTTGCGCCCAACCTGAGCTTCTTCTTCTCCAACGGCATGGACCCGGAGTACACCGTGATGGGCCGGGTTGCGCGGCGCATCTGGGCGGTGGCGATGCGCGACCGCTACGGCGCCGACGAGCGCAGCCAGAAACTCAAGTACCACGTGCAGACGAGCGGCCGGTCCCTTCATGCGCAGGAAGTGCAGTTCAACGACATCCGCACGACGCTGCAGGCGCTGATCGCGATCTACGACAACTGCAACAGCCTGCACACCAATGCCTTCGACGAGGCGATCACGAC
>JAYSMB010000290.1:0-7654 GCA_043725065.1 Burkholderiales bacterium | reverse complement strand
ACGCGGTCGGCAACGAGATCGCCAACCGCCTGACCGGCCTGAACCTGCCCGGCCCGCTCAACGCGAACTTTCGGGAGACGCTCTCCCTGCTCGTGCTCGCGCTGGTGCCGGCGATCGTCATCACGTATTTCTTCCAGTCGCGCGAAGTGATCGCGGTGCAAAAAGCCGAGGTCGAGACCGCGCAGCGGCAGGCCGCCGAGCAGCAACTGAAGCTGCTCGAATCGCAACTCGAGCCGCACATGCTGTTCAACACGCTCGCCAATCTGCGCGTGCTGATCGGCGTCGACCCCGCGCGAGCGCAGCACATGCTCGACCAGCTGATCGCCTTTCTGCGTGCCTCGCTCGCCGGCTCGCGCGCCAGCCGGCATTCGCTCGACGCCGAGTTCGCGCGCCTGCGCGACTACCTGGCGCTGATGCAGATCCGCATGGGCGCACGGCTGTCGACGCGATTCGAGCTGCCGCCCGAACTCGCCGCGGCACAATTGCCGCCGCTGCTGCTGCAACCGCTGGTCGAGAACAGCATCAAGCACGGGCTGGAACCGCACGTGGTCGGTGGCCGCATCGACGTCAGCGCGGCGCGCGACGGCGATGCGCTCGTGCTTCGCGTTCGCGACAGCGGCGCGGGACTGGCCGATGCCACCGGCGGCAACGAAGGTTACGGCCTGGCCCACGTGCGCGAACGCCTCGCCACGCTTTACGGCGAGCGTGCTTCGTTCACGCTCGCGCCGGCCGGCGACGCCGAGGGCGGCACGCTGGCAACGATTCGCATGCCTTTCGAAACGGCGCGCAACGACAGCAAGCAAGTTCGACCATGAAGGCGAGCGCCATCATCGCGGAAGACGAGCCGCTGCTCGTGGAGGGCCTGCGCCGCGAACTTGCGGCCTTATGGCCCGAACTCGAGATCGTGGCCGTCGCCGGCGACGGCGAAGCCGCGGTCACGCAAGCGCTGGCACATCGACCGGACATCGTCTTCCTCGACATCCGGATGCCCGGCCTGAGCGGCTTGGAAGCCGCGCAGGCGCTCGCCGAAGACTGGCCCGATCACGACGGCGCGTTTCCTCTGCTCGTGTTCGTGACCGCCTACGACCAGTACGCGTTGCAGGCGTTCGAGCGCGCCGCGATCGACTATCTGCTCAAGCCCGTCCAGCAGGCGCGCCTGGAGTCGACCGTCAAGCGACTGCAGGCTGCGCTGGTGGCACGCTCAGGCACGTCGCCGGCCAATGAACTCGGCACCATGGTCGAGCGCTTGCGCGGTCTGCTCGGTGCGACCGCGGGCGCCGTGCCGGCGGTCGACGCGGGTGAACCGCTGAACGTTCTTCAGGTCGGCGTCGGCAACGCGATCCACATGCTTCGTATCGACGATGTCGTGTATTTCGAAGCGGCCGACAAATACGTCCGCGTCATCACCGCGTCGCGCGAGCACCTGATCCGCACGTCCTTGCGCGAACTCGTGCCGCGCCTCGATGCGCGGCAGTTCTGGCGGATCCATCGCGGCACGGTCGTCCGCGCCGATGCGATCGCTTCGGCCGAGCGCGAGGAAAGCGGTCGCGTCACGCTCAAGCTCCAGGGTCGGCCGGAAAAGCTCGTCGTGAGCCGGCTCTACGCACACCGCTTCAAGGCGATGTAGGCGTCGGCCGGGTCGAGCGTCGGGCAGCGTGGCTCCGCGCCGGAGCCAGCGTCAGTTGCGGTAGAGCTGTCCGCCCTCGAAGCGAACCCGATCGCCGATGCGAAGGTCGTCGATGCGGTGGAAATCGAGGCTGCGGTAGACACCGTTGTCGAGGCGGACGCCGATGCGATAGACCTCGTCGTCGCGCTTCTGGCGCCCTTCGATCGAGTTCCCCGCCACGGCACCGCCGACCACGCCGGCGCCGGTGGCCAGAGCACGGCCGGATCCGGAGCCGAACTGGTTGCCGACGACGCCGCCGATGATCGCGCCGATGATCGCGCCGGCACCCGAAGGACGCGACGCCATCGAAATGATTTCGATGCTGCTGACCTGGCCGTGCTCGGCGTATACCGGCGCGGCGACGATCGGCGCCTCGGCGACCCGGTAGTCACGATTTGGCGGCGCCGAAGAACACGCCGAGACCAGCACCAGTGCGCTCAGGGCGGCGGTGGCGAGAAGAGTGGTTCGAATCTGCATGATCTGATCTCCTGGCGCGCAAGGCGCCCAATGGACGTAACGACGCCGCGATGCGCCACGTCTTGCGTTGACGATCATGCGGAGTCGGACCCGGGGCCCGGGTCGGACGGTGGCCTGAGCGCGGCCGGCATGCACCGCCCGCGCTCGTAGGCCGAAGCCGCATCCGACCCGCGACAAGCGCGGGAATGGCCCGCGGCTGCGGCTCAACGCCGCCAGTCGACCCGGTCGTCGTGACCGCGTTCGCGACCACCGTCGCGATACCCGTCACGATCGCCGTCATCGTGCCAGCGATCGTGGCCATGGAACCAGGGCGGACGCGGCAGCGGTGGCGCAAGCGGAAGCCAGATGCGCGGCCGCGGCGCGTAGACGACGCGGGGCGGGTAGTGGCCCCGGTATTCGGGCGGCACGTAGTACTCGGGGGTCCGGTAGTCGCGGTAGTAATCGTGGTCCCGGTGGTACTCGTGGTCCCGGTCGTACTCGCGCGCCTGGTAGTACCCGGGCGCCTGGTAGTACCCGGGCGCCTGGTAGTACTCGGGCGCCTGGTAGTACGCCGGGCCGCCGGACACATAGGTCGCGACCGGCGGCAGGTTGATGCCGATCGACCAGTCGACCCGGTTCGCGTTCGCGGCGGTGGCCGTGAACAGGGCCGCCGCCGCGGCGGCGGCAAGAACGAAGGAGCGGTTCATGGATTCTGTCTCCATCTGCGCACGCGACAAAGCGTGCATGCGTCGACAACGCGACGCCACCGGGGGTTCGTTGACGAAATCCGTATTGCGAAACGTAAAGCGCCGGACCGCTCGGCCCTCCTAGAATGCCGCTCGTTTCGAGCCCTCATGAACAGCACCAAGGAACCCGCCGCGCCGACCAGCAACTTCCTGCGCCACATCGTCGAGCACGATCTGGCGGCGGGCACGTATGCAACGCGCACTTTTGCCGGAACGCCGGGCGACGCCGCGCACCACGCCAACGCACCAGCCGACCCGGCCCGCGTCCGCACCCGCTTTCCGCCCGAGCCGAATGGCTACCTGCACATCGGCCACGCGAAAAGCATCACGCTGAATTTCGGGCTGGCGAAGGAATACGGCGGCATCTGCCACCTGCGCTTCGACGACACCAATCCGGAAAAGGAAGAGCAGGAATACGTCGACGCGATCGTCGACGCGGTGCGCTGGCTCGGCTTCGACTGGCACGCCCCCGAGCCGGCGCGGCCGAGCGCAGCGACGACCAGCCACCTCTATTTCGCGAGCGACTATTTCGACTTCATGTACCGCGCCGCCGAAGCGCTGGTCGAGGCCGGCCACGCCTACGTCGACGAGCAGAGCGGCGACGAGATGCGCGCACATCGCGGCGACTTCGCCACGCCGGGCATCGCCAGCCCGTTCCGCGACAGCACACCGGCCGAGAACCTGGCGCGGCTGCGCCAGATGAAGAGCGGCGAGCTCGCCGACGGCGCCGCCGTGCTGCGCGCCAAGATCGACATGTCGAGCCCGAACATCAACATGCGCGACCCGGCGCTGTACCGCATCAAGCGCGCGTCGCATCACAACACCGGCGACACCTGGTGCATCTACCCGATGTACACCTTCGCGCATCCGATCGAGGACGCGCTCGAGAACATCACGCACTCGATCTGCACGCTCGAGTTCGAGGACCAGCGGCCGTTCTACGACTGGCTGCTCGACTGGCTGTGCAGGCTCGGCCTGCTCGCGCAGCCGCGGCCGCATCAGTACGAGTTCGCGCGGCTCAACGTCACCTACGTCATCACGAGCAAGCGCAGGTTGAGGCAGCTTGTCGACGAGAGAATAGTCAACGGCTGGGACGACCCGCGCATGCCGACCATCGCCGGCCTGCGCCGCCGCGGCTACACCCCGGAATCGATTCGCCTGCTGTGCGAGCGCGCGGGAACGAGCAAGGCGGGCGGCTGGACGGACTACGCGAGCCTCGACATCGCCTTGCGCGACGATCTCGACCCGAAAGCGCCGCGCGCGATGGCGGTGCTCGACCCGGTCGTGCTCAAGCTCGCGAACTGGGCCGAGATCTTCGGCAGCGAGTCGCATCGCGACGATTGCCATGCACCGATGCATCCGCAGCACGCCGAAATAGGCGAGCGCCATTTCCAGTTCGGCCCGCAGGTCTGGATCGAGCGCGACGACTTTGCCGAAGTGCCGGCCAAGGGATTCTTTCGCCTTTTCCCCGGCAACCGAGTGCGCCTGAAATACGGCTCCATCGTCGAGTGCACCGGCTGCGAGAAAGACGCGTCGGGATGGGTCACGGCCGTGCTCGCCAACGTCGTGGCCGATACGCGCAGCGGCACACCGGGCGCCAACGCCGTGAAGGTCAAAGGCACGATCACCTGGGTCGGCCTCGACGACTCCGTCGCGGCCGAAGTGCGTCTCTACGACCGCCTCTTCACCGATCCGCAGCCCGATGCCGGCGGCAAGGATTTCAAGGCGAGCCTGAACCCGGCCAGCCTGCGCGTGGTGAAGGCTCATGTCGAAGCGTCGCTCGCGAATGCGAGGCCCGACGAGCGATTCCAGATCGAGCGGCACGGCTACTTCGTGACCGATCGCATCGACCACGCGCCGGGCCGGCCGGTACTGAACCGGATCACGACCCTGAGAGACACCTGGACCAAGTAGACACGGCTCCGGCCGAACCCGACCATGACGCATTCACCTTCCGTTTGTTCGCGCCGCATCGGCCTTGCGCTCGCCGGCGCACTCGTCGCCACCTCGCCGACCCTGGCGATGGCGCAAAAGGCCGCGCCCGCAGCCGCGACTGCCGTCACGACGCCGAGCGGCCTGATCTATGCCTCGCTGCGCGAAGGCAAGGGAGCGAGCCCGACGGCCGCCGACCAAGTGAAAGTGAACTACCGCGGTACCTTCCCCGACGGGCGCGAATTCGACAGCTCGTATTCACGCAATGCGCCGGCGACCTTTCCGCTCGGCCGCGTCATCCCGTGCTGGACCGAAGGCGTGCAGCGCATGAAGGTCGGCGGCAAGGCGAAGCTGACCTGCCCGCCGCAGATCGCTTATGGCGAGCGCGGCGCGGGCGGCGTGATCCCGCCGAACGCGACGCTGAGCTTCGAGATCGAGTTGCTCGAGGTCAACCCGCGCTGAGACTTCGAAGACGATGCGCTCAAACGCCCGGCTCGCGGCCGCCGCACTGCTCGCCTCGTGGCTCGCGGGCTGTGGTGGCGGTGGCGGCTCGGACGCGAGTGGCGGGCCACCCGCACCCGGACTGCTCGACACGACGGCGTACTCGACAGCCGCGGCTGCCGCCCTCATCTCGCCCGGCGAGGCCGCCGCGGTGACGACGCATATCGCCACCGTCGGCGGCGCCGCGATCACCTACACCGCGACGGCCGGCCACCTCAACGCGCGTGCGCCGGTGAGCGGTTCGCCCGAGGCGTCGATGTTCTACGTCGCCTACACCGTGCCGGCGCTGGCCGGGCCGAACCGGCCGATCATCTACTTCTACAACGGCGGGCCCGGCTCGGCGACGGTCTGGCTGCACCTCGGCTCGTTCGCGCCGCGCCGCATCGTCACGAGCGCGCCCTCGCTCACTTTCCCGCAACAGCCGTTCCAGCTCGTCGACAACGCCGAAAGCCTGATCGACGTCGCCGACCTCGTGTTCGTCGACGCGGTCGGCACCGGCTACTCGGAAGCGATCGCGCCGCTTACGAACCAGAACTTCTGGGGCGTCGACAGCGACGCCGGCGTGATGCGCGACTTCATCGCCCGCTATGGCGCCGTCAATCAAAGGCTGGCTTCGCCGACCTTTCTGTTCGGCGAGTCCTACGGCACGACACGCTCAGCCGTGCTCGCCCACCGGATGGTCGCGGCGGCGATGCGGCTGGACGGCGTCGCGCTCCAGTCGTCGATCCTCGACTACAACTCGAACTGCGATGTCTTCGGTCCGGGCACGCTCAACTGCGAAGGCAGCTTTCCGAGCTACGGCATGGTCGGCGCGTGGTTCGCGCTGACGCAACCGGTGCCGATCGACACCGTCGCCTACGCACAGCAGTTGCGCGACTTCAGCACCACGAGCTATGGCCCGGCGGCGGCTGCATGGGCGAAGTCGCGTCAACCCGCTTCGGCGACGCTGTTGAACCAGTGCGTCGTCCTGACCGGCGCGCCGCTCGACGCGTGGGCCACGAACGTCGATCTCGACGCGCTGACCTTTCGCACCCGCCTGATCGCCGGCCAGCTTCTCGGCCGCTACGACGCGCGCATCGCCGCGGCCAACGGCAGCGCGCTCGCAGCCGGCGGCGATCCGTCGTCGACGTTGATCACCGTGCCGTTCACCGCGGCCGCGAAGAGCCTGTTCACGAAAGAATTGCAGTACACGGCTACGGCCGCCTACACCCTGCTCTCGAACGCGATCAACAACTGGGACTTCTCGCACGACCACCGTGCCCTCCCCGACACGATTCCCGACCTCGCTGCCGCGATATCGCAACGTCCGACGCTGAAAACCTTGTCGCTGGCCGGCTATCACGACCTCGCGACGCCGTTCCGGCAAACCGAGCTCGACGTGGCGCGGCTCGGCGCGCAGCCCGGCCTGTCCCTGCGCGTCTACCCGGGCGGCCACATGACCTATCTCGACGACGGCTCGCGACCGCGCATCAAGGCCGATGTGGCGGCATGGATGGCCGCGCCGGCACCGATGTCCGTCGCCGCAGCGTCTGCGTCAGCCCGAACAACCGGGTCCATCGCATCGTCGTCGTTGCCAGCGCGTCTCGCTGCCGCGGCCCTCCCCCGCGCGCTGGCGACGAGCGCCGATATCGACCGCAGCGCGCTCGCGCAAGGCGGCGATCCTTATCTGCCGCCCGCGCTGCGTATCGCGCCCACGGCGCCGTCGCCGAGCGGCGCAGCGCTCAAGGCCCTGGTCGAACGAAAAATCGCCGAACGCAGCGCCGACGTTTACCGGTAGACGTGCTCGCCGCGATTGGCCTTCCACGCGTTCTCGAAGTAGCTCGCGTCTTGCTCGTTTTTCGGCCGGACCGCCATCAGAATGCCGCCGTCGCGGATGCCCTGGTCGTATTCCTTCACGCGCTCCTCCGGGATGCCCCAGCCGATCAGCGCGCCGACGATGCCGCCGGTGGCGGCACCTGCGCCCGCGCCGGCGATGGCGGCCGCCAGCGGTCCGGCGATGACCAGGCCGAGGCCCGGCAGCGCGAGCGTCGTGCCGACCGCCGCGATCGCCGCGGCGATGGCGCCGAGGCTGCCGCCGATCGCAGTGCCGATGCCTGCGCCTTCGGCGGCCTTGTTGCCGAGTTCGGTTTCGCGGCCCACGCCGCTGGGGCTGAAATGGCGCTTGCGGGTCTCGTCCGACATCACCAGGTTCACATCCTCGTGGGTGTAGCCGCGGTCGGAGATCGAGCGGTAGGCGCGTTCGGCGCTGTCACGGTCGTTGAACCTAAAAACCGCAGCTACCCGGTCGCGGTGAGGGCCGGCGGTGGGGTTGGCAGGGCGAATTGGCCGACGATTTTGCGGCAGATGTAGGCCA
>JAYSMB010000289.1:0-2104 GCA_043725065.1 Burkholderiales bacterium | reverse complement strand
AGCAGCGGCAGCTGGTGAGCGGCGGCGCACGCGTGAACTTCGTTCGCAATGCGCTCGTCGTCATCGTCCCGGCCGATGCGGCCACCTTGCCCCGCAACCTCAACGACCTTGGCGTGCCAGCCATCAAGCGCATCGCCATCGGGCTGCCGGCAAGCGTTCCGGTCGGCCGCTATGCGAAGGCGGTGCTCGAGAAAGCGCAACTCTGGTCAGCCACCCTACCCAGGATGATCGGCGCGCAATCGGTTCGTCAGGCGCTCGACTACGTGGCCCGCGGCGAGGTCGACGCCGGCTTCGTCTATGCCACCGACGCGGCGCTGATGGCCGACAAGGTCAAGGTCGCGTTCACCGTGCCGACCGAGACGCCGGTGCTCTACCCGATTGCCCCGATGAGCGCGAGCACGAACCCGGAAGCGGCGAAGCGGTTCATCGCCTTCGTGATGTCGCCGCCGGCCCAGGCCGTACTCGCCCGGCACGGATTCGGCAAGCCTTGAGGGCCTGACGCCATGGCGCCCGCGTGGATCGCGCTCGGTCTTTCGCTCAAGGTCGCGCTGTGGGCGACGGCGATCGACCTCGTCGCCGGCGTCGCGGTCGGCTATGCGCTGGCGCGCACGCGCTTCCCCGGACGCGAGCTGGTCGATTCGGTCCTGCTCCTGCCGATGGTCCTGCCGCCGACGGTGCTGGGCTATTACCTGCTGGTCGTCATCGGCAGGCGCGGCTGGCTCGGGCACTGGCTCGAGTCGCAGTTCGGCATCCATCTCATCTTCACCTGGCAGGGTGCGGTGATCGCCGCGGCCGTCGTCGCTTTTCCTTTCGTCTGCAAGTCGGCGCGCGCCGCGTTCGAAGACGTCGACCCAAGCTACGAACAGGCGGCGCGCGTGCTCGGCCTGGCTGCCGGTGCGGTGTTCTTTCGGGTCACCCTGCCGCTGGCCTGGCGCGGCATCCTCGCCGGCGTTCTGCTCGCGTTCGCGCGCGCGCTCGGCGAGTTCGGCGCGACGCTGATGGTCGCGGGCAGCATTCCCGGCAAGACGCAGACGCTCTCGATCGCCGTCTACGAGGCGGTGCAGGCCGGCCAGGACGATCTCGCCAACACGCTGGTGCTGATCACCTCGATCACCTGCGTCGCGGTTCTGGTCGCGGCCGGGCGGCTCGCGCCGGCGCGAATCCCGGGCCGTTCATGAAGGGTCGCGCATGAGCTGGGATGTCGCGATCCGCAAGACGGTAGGGTCGGGATCGCAGCGATTCGATCTCGACGTCACGTTCAAGAGCGAGGCGGAGCGGCTCGTGCTGCTCGGCCCCTCGGGCGCCGGCAAAAGCCTGACCTTGAAAGCGATCACGGGGCTGCTTCGACCCGACTCGGGACGGGTGCAAGTCGGCGGCTCGCTGCTCTTCGACGCGGTGCGCGGCATCGATATGCCCACGGAAAAACGCGCGCTCGGCTATCTGTTCCAGGAGTACGCGCTCTTTCCGCATCTGACGGTGCGGCAGAACGTCGCGTTCAGCGTGCGCAAAGGCTGGCGCAATCCGCCGCGAGACCTGGCCGATGCCGAGGTCGATCGAACGCTCGCTGTGCTGGGGCTTGCCGATCTCGCCGATCGCTACCCCGATCAGCTGTCAGGCGGGCAACGCCAGCGCACAGCGCTGGCGCGGGCACTGCGCTCCGCCCCGCACGCGCTCCTGCTCGACGAGCCGTTCGCCGCCCTCGACGCGTCGCTGCGGCGCCGGCTGCGCGCCGAACTGGTCGAGCTGCAGGCACGCGTCGGCATTCCGATGCTTCTCATCACGCACGACGACGAGGATGTCGCGGCCTTCGCCAACGATGTCGTGCAGATCGAAGGCGGTACGGTTCGCGCGCGGGCGAACAGCGCGCCCGTCAGACCCTAGCGGCAGCGACGACAGCCTTGCCCGCCGGTTTCTGCGGCGCCGGGATCTTGGCCAGAGCGGCGCCTGCCGTGCCGTCGACCGGCATGTGCTTGTCGCGCCACTCGGGCATGCCGCCACGGAACCAGTAGACCTTCGGGTAGCCGGCGGCCACCGCGGCACGCGAGGCCTTGTACGACTTCCAGCACTCCGGCCCGTTGCAGAGAAAGACCGCCGCCTTGTCTTT
>JAYSMB010000288.1:0-1646 GCA_043725065.1 Burkholderiales bacterium | reverse complement strand
CGACTGAACGATCGTGTCCCACACGGCCGACGGGTTCTTGCCCGCGGCCAGCGCCGCGTTGCCGACCTTTTCCCAGAAGCCGTCGCCCTCCTGCGCCGCGTCGTGGACGGCCTTCTTCGCGGCGAGCAGCTCGGGCGACTTGAAACCCTCGAGGTACTGGCTCGCCTGATCCGGCCGGAAGCCGAAAGCGCCGCCTTCGTTCTCGAGGAACTTGCCGATGTGCCCACCGGTCACGAGGTCGGCGAGGCCGACGCCCGACTGGGCGAGTCCGATGGTGCCCTGCACGCCGGCGAGCGCGGTGTCACCGAATACGCGGCGCGCGAAGCCGCTCTTCGGCGGCGGCGGCGGTTCGGGTGGCTTGACGCCGAGCGACGCGGCGACCTTCTCGCGCGGGAGGTCGGGGTAGTAAGCCTGGTGCAGCGCGTCGACGACGCCGTTGTCGTCGAGATCCGCAAGCTCCGGGTATTGCGTGCGGAGTTCCGCCAGCGTCGCCATGGGTCTAGCCCGCAGCCGCTATGCGCATCCCGCCGCCCAGGGCCATCCGCTCGGCCGGCGACTTCACCGACGACACAGGCATGCCGGGGCTGCTGACGGGGCCGCCGCCTGAGCGCACGCCCTTGGCGTCGCCGCCGGTCGTGGCGCCCTCCATCTGCATCTTGCCGCCGTTCTTCATGCGGTCGGCGGGCGCGTTGCGGTCCGCCTGGCGCCCGAAAGCGTTGCCCCGCATTCCGCTGTCCGCTGCCGCAGCGTTGGAGGCGCTGCGCTCGGAGTCACGGCGCGCGCGCGCTGCCGCCTCCGTCGCCTGCTCGAAAGCCAGATTCTTGGCCGTCCAGTCGTTGAGCCGTGCCGTGTAGGCGTCGCGCGGCTCTCCTTTGGTCGGCGTCGGCTGCGGGCCGGGATCGACAGGAGCCGGTGCAGTGGCAGCCTGCATGCTGGCGCTCGGTGCAGCGGCAGGGGGTGCGGCGGGTGCAGCGGCAGGGGCGGCGCGCTGCGCCTCGGGCAGGCGGTCGTACTCTTTCTGGAGCGCAACGCGAGCGGCCGGGTCCGTCTCGGTCGCCAGTTCCCTGAGCAGGATGGCCCCGAGATCGCTGTCGCGCGCGGTCTGCGTGTCCGGCGACACCTTGCCACCGTTGGGCGCCGAAGCGCGCACCGATGCTTCGGTCGGCTTGCCGCGCAGCCCCTGCGGATCCGGCGCGGCCGCGCCATCGCGGTACTTGCCGTAGATGCCGCGCAGCCGCAGATCCAGCGTCGCCTTCTGTGCAAACAGGGGCGCGATGGTCGGGTTGGCCGGGTCGAAGGTGCCGCCGATCGCCGCGGCGTCGAGCCGGCCCTTGGTCAACTGTTTATCCAGATCCTCGCTCTTCTTCTTGAGGTCTTCGTACTCGTACTTGTCGTCCGGCGACATGCGCGCCAGCGTCCCGGCGTCGACCTTCAAGAGCGCCGCGTCGCCGCGCTTGTTGGCGGCCTCGGCCATCGAGTCATGGTATTTCGCCAGCGAGTCGTGGTAGCGCGAGAGCGACTGCTGCGCGGCCTGTTCCCGGCCCTCCTTCGACGCGGCCAGCGAGTGCGCCACCTTGGCCTCGATCGGCGTCGCCTGGGACAGAAACGACGCAGCCTGCAGCGCGCCGTCAGGGCCGTTCGGGTAG
>JAYSMB010000287.1:0-2387 GCA_043725065.1 Burkholderiales bacterium | reverse complement strand
ACCGGCATCTGCCGGGCGCTGACGACGGTCGCAGTCACGGCGCCCGGTTCACGACGTCGGACGGTGCAGGTACTGGCCGCGCGGCTTGCCGATCACCTGGCCGTCTTCGAAGATCTTCATGCCGCGCAGGAACGTGGCATCGACGCGCGCCGACATCTCCAGCCCCTCGAACGGCGTGTAGCCCTGGGTCGATGGCGAGTCCCTGGCGGCGATGGTCCAGGTGCGCGCCGGGTCGACGAGCGCGATGTCGGCGTCGTAACCTTCGGCGATGTCGCCCTTGCGGTTCAGGCCGAAGCGCTGCGCTGGGTTCCAGCTCGTCACGCGGGCCATGTGGTTGTAGCTCATGCCGCGGCGCGTGCCTTCGCTCACCAGCGCGGGCAACAGATACTCGGTACCGCCGAAGCCGCTCTTGGCCATCCAAATGTTGCCGAAATAGCGCTTCGGGATCTTCATCTCGTGGCGGCAGCACGCGTGGTCGCTGACCACCCAGTCGAGCTCGCCGGCGAGCAGCGCATCCCACAGGAACTCGACGTCTTCGCGCGGGCGTATCGGCGGGTTCACCTTGGCCAGCTCCGCCGCCTTCGACGTCGTGTCGAGCATCAGGTGGCCGATCGTCACTTCGCGCCGGAAGTCGATGTGCGGGAACACGTCGGCCATCATCAGGGCCGCCTGCACGGCCTTGCGCGAGCTCAGGTGCAGCAGGTTGATGTTGGTCAGCGCCGTTTCATGGGCCAGGTAGCTGGCGATGAAGACGGCCAGGCCTTCGGAATGCTGCGGGCGCGATGCGCTGTACGCGGCCAAGCCCTTTTGCGACTTGTCCTTCTCGACGATCCGGGTGTAGGCCGTCATGATCTCGGCCGTTTCGCAATGCAGCGAGAGCGAGATCTGCTTTGCCTGCTCGGGCATCTTCTCGCGCGCGGCCTGGATGCCGCGCATCACGAACTCGAAGTGGGCGACATCGTAGCGCTCGTCCTTGCCGATCATCAGGAACTCGCGCTGCGAATCGCTCGCGCCGTGCAGCCCGTGCGAGCCGTAGAACATGAAGATCTTGAAGCTCGCCACGCCGTGCTTCTCGATCAGCATCGGGATCTCGTCGATGTGCGTGCTGTCCATCGGCGCCAGGTGGTAGCCGTAGTCGACGTGGAAACGGTTCTTGCTGGCCTTGAGCACTTCCGGGAAGAACTTGGCGTAGCGGCCGCCCTTGTTCAGGTAGTACTGGCCGGTGCGAAAGTAGTTGAGGCTCGAGGTCACGCCGCCCATCGCCGCCGCCTTGCTTTCGCTCACCGCGTCTTCCTCCAGCGGCGAGTAAATGCCGCTGTGCATGTGCGCGTCGACCACGCCGGGAAAGGCGAGCCGGCCCTTGCCGGCGAAGACTTCTCCGGCGCGCGCCGGGTCGATGGCCGGCGCCACCTTGGCGATCTTGCCGCCGGCGATGGCAATGTCGGCGTCGTGCACGGCGTTGCCTTGCGGGCGCACGACGCGCACGCCCTTGATCAGCAGGTCGAATTCAGGTCGGCTCATGGTCTCTCCATCGGGTTCGTCAAGCGTCGTTTCAGCTGGGGCAGCAGGCCGCCCGCGTCGACCATGTCGAGCAGGAAGGCCGGGATTGGATCGCAGCGCAGCGAGGTGCCGTCGGCACGGGTAACCACGCCGGCGCGGGCGTCGAAGCTGATGGCCTCGCCGTCATCGATCAGGTCAGTGTCGGGAGCGGTCAACAGCAGCAGGCCGACATTGAAGGCGTTGCGAAAATACAGACCCGAGTAGGAAGGCGCGATCACTGCCGCCAGCCCCAGGTGCACCAGGACGCTGGCCGCCTGCTCGCGCGAGGAGCCGATGCCGAAGTGCGGCCCGGCGACGACCACGTCGCCGCGCTGCACCCCGAGCGCAAACGCGGGGCGCACCGTCTCGAGGCAGTGGCGTGCGGTGACCTCGATGCCGTGCTTCATCGTCGCGCCGGGAGCGAGCTGATCGGTGTCCACGTCGGCAGGGAGCTTCCAGGTCCTCACGCTTGCCCTCCATCCGTGGCGGCTGGTGCGCGGCTCGCCAGCATCTCGCGCGCATCGCTGATCGCGCCGCGCACGGCCGACGCGGCGACGGTGTAGGGCGAACCGAGGTACACCTGCGCCGTCGCCGCGCCCATGCGGCCCTTGAAGTTGCGCGCGGTCGACGAGACGACGGTGCTGCCCTCGGGGATGCTGCTGCCATAGCCTGCGCAGGCGCCGCAGGCGCTGGGCAGCAGCGTGGCGCCGGCATCGAGCAGCGTGCGCATCACGCCTTGGGATTCGGCCTCGGCCGCGTCGCGCACGCTGGCCGGTGCGACCAGCAACTGCACATGAGGCGCGATGCGTCGCCCCGCGAGGACCCGGGCCGCGGCGCGCAGGTCGTCG
>JAYSMB010000286.1:0-2294 GCA_043725065.1 Burkholderiales bacterium | reverse complement strand
GCGTCGGCGGCGGCATGGGCATCGCGACCATCGTCGAGCGAGTCTGACGTCATGAAGCCGCCACGCTCACTTCGTTCGCCGCCCCCCGAGGAGGCCACGGCGCCCTTGGGGCGGCCCGGCGGGCGCCGACCACTATGAACACCTTGCGCTACGAGCTCGATGCCGACGGTATCGCCACGATCACCTTCGACGCCCCCGGCTCGCCCGTCAATACGATGACGCGCGAGTGGCAGCTCGACCTCGCCGAGGCGGCGGCGCAGCTGGTGCGCGACAACGCGCGCATCAAGGGCGTTCTGCTGGCCTCCGCGAAATCGACCTTCTTCGCAGGCGCGGCGCTCAAGCACGTGATGACGCTGACGGCCGAAGATGCAGCTCCGGGCTTTGCCGAAATCCAGGCGATGAAGGCGAGCTTTCGTTCGATCGAGACCATGGGCCGGCCGGTCGTGGCGTTGCTCAACGGCGCCGCGCTGGGAGGCGGATGGGAAGTCGCGTTGATCGGCCACGCCCGCTTCTCGCTCGACGATCCGAAGATCCAGTTCGGCACGCCCGAGGTGACGCTTGGCCTCATTCCCGGCGCGACCGGCATCACGAAGACGGTGAGAAAGCTCGGTCTCGTCGCCGCGCAGCCGTATCTGCTCGAAGGCAAGCTGTTCGGCCCGCGTGAAGCGGTCGAGCTCGGCTGGGTCGACGGCCTCGGCGCCGACATGGCCGACCTGCGTGCCCGGGCGATCGAGTGGATCGGGGCCAACTCCGACGCAAAGCAGCCTTGGGAACGGCGCGACTACAAGATGCCGGGCGGCTCGCCGACGAGCCCGAATGTCGCCGCCGGCCTGGCGGTCGCACCAGCCATGCTGCTGCAGAAGACCCGCGGTCTCTATCCGGCCGCCGAAGCAATCCTCGAGGTCATGGTCGAAGGCGCGCTGGTCGACTACGACACGGCGACGCGCATCGAGAGCAGGAAGCTCGCGAAGATCATGGTTGGGCAGAACGCCAAGAACATGATCAACGCGTTCTTCTTCGACCTGAACGCGATCAAGTCCGGCAAGTCGCGGCCGGCGGGGTTCGCGCCCTGGAAGCCGCGCAAGGTCGGCATCCTCGGCTCCGGCATGATGGGCGCGGGCATCGCCCACGCCAATGCGGCGCGCGGCATCGCGGTCGTGCTCAGGGACGTCTCGCTCGAGAAGGCCGAAGCCGGCCTCGCCGCCGTGCGCAGGATCACCGCGCCGCAAGTCGCGAAAGGCCGCATGGATGCGGCGCGCGAAGCGAAGCTGCTCGAGCTGATCACGCCTTCGGCGCAGGCCGGCGCCCTCGACGGCTGCGATCTCATCATCGAAGCCGTGTTCGAGAACCGTGAACTGAAGGCGGCGGTGACCCGCGAGGCCGAGCCCATGCTCGCGCCCGACGGCGTGTTCGCGAGCAACACTTCGACCTTGCCGATCAGCGGCCTGGCCCTGGCCAGCGCGAGGCCGGAGCGCTTCGTCGGCCTGCACTTCTTCTCGCCGGTGCACAAGATGCGCCTGGTCGAGATCATTCGCGGCAAGCAGACCAGCGAGGAGACGATCGCCCGCGCCTACGACTACGTCGCGGCGATCGGCAAGACGCCGATCGTCGTCAACGATTCGCGCGGCTTCTTCACGAGCCGCGTGTTCGGCACCTTCGTGATGGAAGGCGCGACGATGCTGGCCGAGGGCGTGCCCGCGCCGCTGATCGAGCACGCTGCGCTCGCGGCGGGGATGCCGGTCGGGCCGTTGGCGGTGCTCGACGAGACCTCACTCGCGCTCTCGGTGCACGTGCTGGACCAGACCCGCGCCGATCTGGCGGCCGAAGGGAAAGCGCACGAACCGGGGCAGGGCGAATTGCTGGTCGAACGCATGGTGAAGGCGCTGAAGCGACCGGGCCGCGCAGGCGGTGCTGGCTTCTACGACTACCCGAAGGGCGAAGCCAAGCGCCTGTGGCCGGAGCTGCGCACGCTGTTCGAGAAGGTCGACGCCACTCCGCCGTCGATCGACGAACTGATGCAGCGTCTGCTCTACCGCCAGTCTATCGAGACTGCGCGCTGCCTCGCCGAAGGCGTGCTGACGAGCACCGCCGAGGCCAACATCGGCTCGATCTTCGGCATCGGCTTCCCGGCGTGGACGGGTGGGGCGGTGCAGTTCATCGAGTCGGAGGGGCGCGAACGCTTCATCGCGAACGCGGCCTTTTTGGCGCAGCGACACGGCGAGCGCTTCGCCTTGGCGCCTGCGGTTCTCGCGCGCATCCGCGGCCTGCCCTGAGCGGCCCGCGGCCGCCAAAAC
>JAYSMB010000285.1:0-5582 GCA_043725065.1 Burkholderiales bacterium | reverse complement strand
CTTCGATTTCGGCAGCCCGACCTCCTACCTTGCCTGGACCCAACTGCCGAAGATCGCAACCGAAGCCGGCGCCGAAATCGTCTGGCGGCCGATGCTGCTCGGTGGCGTGTTCAAGGCGACCGGCAACGCGAGCCCGGTGACGGTGCCGGCCAAGGGCCGATGGATGAACGGCGACATCGCGCGCTGGGCGGCACGCTACGGCGTGCCGTTTCGTTTCAACCCGCATTTCCCGATCAACACGCTGACGCTGATGCGCGGTGCCACCGGCCTGCAGATGCGCCGGCCCGCCGACTTTGCGCGCTACCTCGCGGTCGTGCACCGAGCGATGTGGGAATCGGCAACCAATCTCGGCGATCCGGCGGTGCTGGCCGCGACGCTGGGAGCGGCCGGCTTCGATGCCGAGGCGTTCCTGGCGCTGGTCGCCGATCCGGAAGTGAAAGCGCGGCTGGTCGCGACCACCGAGGAGGCGGTCGCGCGCGGCGCCTTCGGTGCGCCGACTTTCTTCGTCGGCGACGAAATGTTCTTCGGCCAGGACCGGCTCGATTTCGTGCGCGAAGCGCTCGCCGGCTGACCGGCTTCGATCAGGTCACAGATCGGTACGGAGTTTCCAGATTTCCGGGAACAGCACGACGTCGAGCATCTTGCGCAGGTAGCTGACGCCGCCGGTGCCGCCGGTGCCGCGCTTGAAGCCGATCACGCGCTCGACCGTGGTCACGTGGCGAAAGCGCCAGAGCCGGAAGGTGTCTTCGAGGTCGGTCAACTCCTCGCCGAGCTGGTACAGGTCCCAGTACGCCTCGGGATTGCGGTAGACCACGAGCCAGGCCTGCTCCACGCCTTCGCTCGCTTCGTAAGGCGCGGACCAATCACGCGTGACGTGGCTCGCCGGCACCGGCAGGCCGCGCCGCGCCAGCAGGCGCAGCGCCTCGTCGTAGAGTGAAGGTGCATCGAGGGTCGACTGCACCTGAGCCAGCAGGTCGGGTCGATGCTCGTGCGACTTCAGCATCGCCGCGTTCTTGTTGCCGAGCCGGAACTCGATCATCCGGTACTGCCAGCTCTGGAAGCCGCTGCTCGAGGCGAGCGCCGGCCGCATCGCCGAATACTCGGGCGGCGTCATCGTTGCCAGCACGTCCCAGGCGTGGACCAGCTGCTCCATGATCTTGCTGACCCGGGCCAGCATCTTGAAGGCGCGCTGCAACTGATCGCCGGAGACCGCCGCGATCGCAGCCTCGAGCTCGTGAAGGAGCAGCTTCATCCAGAGCTCGCTGACCTGGTGCTGGATGATGAAGAGCATCTCGTCGTGCGCCTCGGAGCGCCGCTGCTGGGCGCCGAGTACGTCGTCGAGATGCAGGTAATCGCCATAGCTCATGTCGCGGCTGAAGTCCACCTTCGCGGCGTCTTCTTCGCCGTTGGCCGGAGGCGGGGTCGCGCTCGGATCGGCCATCACGTCACCGCGGCGCGGCGGTTGAATCGGGGCTCGCGCCAGAGGCCGCTGGCAAGCACGTCGGCAAGCACTTGCGCCGCGTCCCAGGCGTCGACGAAGCGCGTGTACAGAGGCGTGACGCCGAAGCGCAGCAGATGGGCTTCGCCGGTTTCGGCATGCCCGGCGCGAAAGTCGCCAATCACGCCGCGCTCGATCAGCGCCTGCATGATCGCGTAGCCGTCGCCGTGGGCAAAGCTCGCCTGGCTGCCGCGCTCGGCCGGGTTGCGCGGCGTCGTGAGCTCCAGTCCGAACCCAGCACACGCAGTCTCGACGCGCTCGATGAAAAGCTCGGTCAGCGCGAGCGACTTCTCGCGCAACGCCGCCATGCCGCCGTGCGCGTTCGCCGCCACGAAGACCTCGATCCCGCATTGCAGGGCCTTCATCGCGACGATCGGCGGCGTGCCGCAGACGAAGCGGCCGATACCGGCGGCGGGGCGGTACGCCGGTATGAAGTCGAACGGTGCGGCGTGGCCGAGCCAGCCCGAGAGCGGCTGGCGCAAGCCTTCGCGGTCCATCCGTTCGACGTGCTTCGGATGCGCCCAAACGAATGCCGGCGCGCCCGGTCCGCCGTTCAGGTACTTGTAGCCGCAGCCGACCGCGAAGTCAGCCGCGGCGCCATGCAGATCGACCGGCACGGCACCGGCCGAATGGGCGAGGTCCCAGACGGTCAGGGCGCCGGCCGCGTGCGCGATGCGCGTCACGTCGGCCATGTCGTGCATCCGGCCGCTGCGGTAGTTGACGTGCGTCAGCATGAGCACGGCGACATCTTGGTTCAGGTGCCCGGCGAGGTCGGCCGCGTCGACCAGGCGCAGTTCCAAGCCGGTGGCCATGGCGACGCTCTCGGCGATGTACAGATCGGTCGGAAAGTTGCCGCGTTCCGAGAGCAGCGTCGTGCGCGCCGGCGCGTCGGCCTTCTGCAAGGCTGCGGCGGCGCTCAGCACCTTGAACAGATTGACCGAGGTCGAATCGCCGACGCTGATCTCGCCCGCACCCACGCCGACCAGCGTGGCGATGCTGTCGCCGATGGCGCGCGACAGGTCGATCCAGCCGGCAGTGTTCCAGCTGCGGATCAGGCCTTCGCCCCATTCGCTCTCGATCGTGGCCCGAACCCTCGCCGCGGTTCGCTTCGGCAGCGCGCCGAGCGAATTGCCGTCGAGGTAGATCACGCCCTCGGGCAGCGTGAACTGGTCGCGCAGCGAGCGCAACGGGTCGGCCGCGTCGCGGGCGATCGCCTCTTGCCGCGTCGTCATTGCATTGGGCTCAATACGGTGCGCTCGAGCTTGGGCGACACTGTCGAGGGTATTGTCCAGAGCATTTCTTTCATGACGACGGTGACGGTAGCAAAGCTTGGTCCGGTGTGGTGTCGGTTATTTCGGACACCGCGATGAACGCGGGCTATTCGGGGACGCCGCTCGCGAAGAAGCTCGGCATCGCCACCGGCTCGCGCGTCTGCCCCCCGTTCTCGCCTTCCGACTACCGCGAGCTCGTCGCTCCCTGGCCTGACGACGCGACGCTGGTCGGGCGCGCCGACGCCAGGTCGGACCTGGTCCACCTGTTCGTCCGCGAGCGCGTCGTGCTCGCAAGCGAGGCAGCGCGTCTGCGCGAGGTCTTGCGCGACGACGCCGTGCTCTGGATCTCGTGGCCGAAGAAGGCTGCGAAGGTGGCCACCGACATCACCGAAGACGGCATCCGCGAGCTGGTGCCGCCGCTCGGCTGGGTCGATATCAAGGTCTGCGCCGTCGATGCCGTGTGGTCGGGGTTGAAGCTCGTCGTGCGCCGCGAACTGCGCGGCCCCGTCCAGAAGTGAGTTCGCCGGGCGGGGGCGAAGCTGCACCCCTGTCTGCTTCGGCGCGGCTGCTGCTCAGCACCTATTTCGTCACCATCTGGGGCGCGGGATTCGTCGTCACCCGGGTCGCGCTCGAGTACGCGGCGCCGTTCACCTACATCGGGGTTCGCTACGGCATCGCCTTCGTCGTCGCCATGATCGCGTTCGGCATGCGCGCGCACTGGCCGAAGTTGCCGGCGCAGTGGGGCCACGTCGCGATCGCCGGACTGCTCAGCCACGCCGGCTACCTGGGCGGCAGCCACTATGCGCAACGCTGGGGGCTTTCGGCCGGCGTGACGGCGTTGATCCTGGCGTTGCAGCCGTTGCTCACCGCGCTGATCGTTTCGCGTTGGCTGCACGAGCGGCTTTCGAAGTTCCAGATGCTCGGCGTCGCGGTCGGCCTCGGCGGCGTCGCGCTTGTTGTTGCGCATCGCGTCGATGGCGCGTCGGTAGCGCTGCCGAGCCTGCTCGCGGTCGGCTGGGCGCTCGCTTGCGTCACCGGCGGAACCTTGTACCAGCGCCAGTTCTGCGCCGCGATCGATCTGCGTGCCGCGGTGTGCATTCATTTCGCCGTGACCGCCGCCGTGATGCTGCCGCTCGGCGCGGTCGCGGAGGGCTTTGCGATCACTTGGAACGCGCGGATCGCCGGGACCTTGCTCTATCACGTCGTGCTCGCGTCGATCGGCGCCTACACGATCCTGCACCTGCTGCTGCGCCGTGGCGAAGCGACCAGCGTGACGAGCCTGCTCTACCTCACGCCGCCGGTGGCGGCGCTGGTCGAGTGGGCGGTGTTCGGCGTTCCGCCGACGCCGACGATGTGGCTTGGCATGGCGGTCGCCTGCGTCGGCGTGGCGATGGTTTCGACGAGCCGCGCCGCACAATCGAAGACGCCGATCATTGAAGACCCTTCGTGATCCGACTCAACCAGCCGACGTCGCGGCGCGGACGACCGTGATCGTGCAGTCGGACTCGGCCGTCACTTGCGTCGAGACGCTGCCCAGGTGGCGGCGCAGCCGGCCGCTGCTGCGCGCGCCCATCACGATGTGATCGACCTTGTTTCTGCGTGCGTAGTCGACGATCGCGGTGGCCGCGTCGGGCGCCTCGATCACGTGAAAGGTCACCCGGCCGGCCGGATCCTCCCCCCCGGGTGTCGCCGGCGCCTGGGTCAGCGGCCGCGCCCAGTGCTTGAGCTGAACGAGCAGATTGAGGTGCCTGCTGCCGCCGTCGGCGTCGACCAGCTCGTCCATGCCGATCCGGTTGATCTTCATCACCGTCAGGCAGGCGAGACGGGCGCCAGGCTCGGTCCCCAGCAGGCGTTGCACGGTCTGGCGCGTGGCCTCGAGCAAGGCTGGCTCGGCGCCGACGAGGTCGACCGCCGCGAGCAGGATCGGGCTGCGCGCGGTCCGTTCGGAAGCGCCGCTGCCGGCCTCGCCCTGCTTGTCTCCAATCGCGGCGAACCAGCGCTTCATGACGACCAGCGGGCCGCGTTGTTTCATCCGGGTGGCGCGCTCGGTCAGGGCGACCTGCTCGGGGTGTTGCAGGTCGAAAGCCAGTTGCGCCGCGGTCTGGTAGCGACGCTCCGGCCGGACTTCGAGGCAGTGCAGGAGCACCTCCTGAAGCCACGGTGGGCAATCGGGTCGCAGGGCGCGAGGCGCGACCGGGTCGCGGTACAGGCGCCGGCGCAGCCCGCGCACGCTCGTGGGGGCGCCGAACGGCCGCTCGCCGGTGACGAGGTGGTAAAGCATCACACCGAGCGAAAACAAGTCGCTGCGCGAATCGCTGCGAATGAACCGGACCTGTTCGGGCGACATGTAGGGTGAGGTGCCCATCGGCAGCTCGAACTCCTCTTCGAGCAGGTCGGGCAACCGGTCGTGCCGCGACAAGCCGTAGTCGATCAAAACCGCCTCGCCGCCTTCGTCGCCGGCGGCCGGGCGAAACACGATGTTGCTTGGTTTCAGATCGAGGTGACTTACCTGCTGGCGGTGCAGGTCGTGCAGCGCCGCTGCGACCTTCCAGCCGATCTGAACGACCTCTTCGAGCGCAAGAGGGGCCACGTCGAAGCGCGGGCGCAGCGACGGACCGTCGATGCGCTCCATGACGATGTAGGGCAGTCCCGTGAAGTCGCCCCTGGCCACGAACCTCGGAACGTGTGGCCCGGCGAGCGTGGGCATGATCATTCCTGACTATCAAGCATGTTCAGCCGCCTGCAAGACCTCGAGCCGATGCGGTTTCGTGCAGCAAGCGGCTCGAACCAATCGCGTGAGGATGGTCCGCAGA
>JAYSMB010000284.1:0-9492 GCA_043725065.1 Burkholderiales bacterium | reverse complement strand
GAATCGACGTACTCGATCTTCACGCGCGCATGGTTGTGGATGCCGGCGTGGCGCAGCGCCTCGTTGAGCGACTTGTACGAATCCGACAGCTCGACGTACTTGCCGCACATCGCGATCGAGACCTCGTGCTGCGGATGCTCGACCTCATCGACGAGCTTGTCCCAGCGCGCGAGGTTGGCCGGCTTGGTGTGGAGTTGCAGCTTGGCGCAGACCAGTTCGTCGAGCCCCTGCGCGTGCAGCATGCGCGGCACCTTGTAGATCGTATCGACGTCCCAGACCGAGATCACGCCGAACTCGTGCACGTTGGCGAACAGCGAGATCTTGGCCCGCTCTTCGTCGGGGATCGGCCGATCGGCGCGGCAGAGCAGGGCGTCGGGCATGATGCCGATCTCGCGCAGCTTCTGCACGCTGTGCTGGGTCGGCTTGGTCTTCAGCTCACCCGCGGCGGGAATCCACGGCACCAGCGTGAGGTGGAGGAAGCAGGCGTTGCCGGGCCCCATTTTCAAGCTCATCTGGCGCACCGCTTCGAGGAACGGCAGCGACTCGATGTCACCGACCGTGCCGCCGATCTCGACGATCGCCACGTCCACTTCGTCGCCCGCCCCGCGCCGCACGAAGTCCTGGATCTCGTTGGTGACGTGCGGAATCACCTGCACCGTCTTGCCGAGGTAGTCGCCGCGGCGCTCCTTCTCGATCACGCTCTTGTAGATCTGGCCGGTGGTGAAGTTGTTGGTGCGCTTCATCTTGGTGGTGATGAAACGCTCGTAGTGGCCGAGGTCGAGGTCGGTTTCGGCGCCGTCGTCGGTGACGAAGACCTCGCCGTGCTGGAACGGCGACATCGTTCCCGGATCGACGTTGAGATACGGGTCGAGCTTGACGAGGGTGACTTTGAGGCCCCGCGATTCGAGGATCGCGGCGAGGGACGCGGAAGCGATGCCCTTGCCCAGCGAGGACACCACACCGCCGGTGACGAAGACGAACTTGGTCATTGCGCTCGGCATGCGCGTCCGGCGCGAAGGCCAACGGCGTCGGTCACGAATGCCCTGGTGGTAAAGCGCGATTATAGGTGTCGGGACCGGCCTCCCCGACCGACGCGGGGCCTTCGCAAACCCTCAGACGATCTTCTCGCCCGGATGCGTGATCTTGCGCATCGCCTCGTAGCGCGCCGAAGGAACGAGCAGCGGCGACACGGCCGCGCCCGCACCGTCCCACTGCGGATCGTCGATCGACTCGAATACCTGGCGCAGCTTTTCGCCCCAGCTGTTGCGGATCATCTGGAAGTAGGGATTCTTGTCGTCGATGCAGACGATCTGCGAGCTCTCGAGGCGTCCCGCCTCGTAGAGCACGAGGTCGAGCGGCAGGCCGACCGACAGGTTCGACTTCAGCGTCGAGTCCATCGAGACCAGCACGCACTTGGCGGCTTCGTCGAGCGGTGTCGACGGTCGCATCATGCGGTCGAGCACGGGCTTGCCGTACTTCGACTCGCCGATCTGGAAGAAGCAGGTTTCGCGCGTCGCCTCGATGAAGTTGCCGGCCGAGTAGACGAGGAACAGACGCATCGCCTCGTTGCCGATCTGCCCGCCGAAGATCATCGAGGCATTGAAGTCGAGGCCGGCTTTCTGCAGGGCCTCGCCGTCCTGCGCATAGACCCGGCGCATGGCCGAGCCGAGCACGCGGGCGGCGTCGAACATGCTGGTCGCGTTCCAGATCGTGAGCGGCGGCTTGTCGCCTTCGTCGAGCTGCTCGATCTGCAGGATCTCTCGCACCTGCTGCGAGATCGAGAGGTTGCCGGCCGAGAGCATGACCATGAAGCGGTCGCCCGGCCGCTCGTAGATCATCATCTTGCGAAAGGTGCTGATCTGGTCGAGACCCGCGTTGGTCCGCGAATCGGAGAGAAAGACGAGGCCGGCGTCGAGCTTGACCGCTACGCAGTACGTCATGAGGTGTCCTTGTTCTTCGCGCTCAAGGCCTTGAGGCGGTAGACGGCATCGAGCGCTTCCCGGGGCGTGAGCATATCGGGGTCGAGCGCCCGCCACGCTGCCTCGAACGGGGAATCCTCCACGGCGGGCGCGGCGTCGACGGGCGCCGGTGCCGCGGCGAACAGGTCGCTCTGCGGTTGCCGGGCGACACGCTCGGCCTCCAGGCTTTCGAGCGTGGCTCGCGCCTGGCGCAGCAAGGGCGCCGGCATGCCGGCCAGCCGTGCCACCTGCACACCGTAGCTGCGGCTCGCGGGCCCCGGCTCGATCTCGTGCAGGAACGCAATCGAATCGCCGGTCTCGGCCGCAGCGACGTGGACGTTGATCGCACGCTCGTGCTTCGCCGGAAAGTCGGTGAGCTCGAAGTAGTGGGTCGCGAACAGCGTGAACGAGCGGTTCCGGTCGTGCAGCTGGTGCGCGATCGCGCCCGCCAGCGCCAGGCCGTCGAAGGTCGAGGTGCCGCGGCCGACCTCGTCCATCAACACCAGCGAATGCTCGGTCGCGGTGTGGACGATCGCGGCGGCTTCGGTCATCTCGACCATGAAGGTCGATTGCGCGTTGGCCAGGTCGTCGGCGGCGCCGATGCGGGTGTGGATCGCATCGATGGGCCCGAGCCGGCAGGCCGAAGCCGGGACGAACGAGCCGATCGAGGCGAGCAGCACGATCAGCGCGACCTGGCGCATGAAGGTGCTCTTGCCGCCCATGTTCGGGCCGGTGATGACGAGCATCCGGCGCTTCGCGTCGAGCCGGCAGTCGTTGGCCATGAACGTCAGCCCGCGTTCCTGCAGCCGCGCTTCGACGACCGGATGACGGCCGCGTTCGATCTCGATGCGGGGCTCGCGCACGAATTGCGGCCGACACCATTCGGAGCGCTTCGCGCATTCGGCCAACGCCGCCAGCGCGTCGAGCGTCGCGAGCGAACGGGCGACGGCCGACAGCGGTTCGAGCTGCGTGGTCAGCGCGTCGAGCAAGCCTTCGTACAAATGCTTTTCGCGGGCCAGCGATCGTTCTCCGGCCGACAGCGCCTTGTCTTCGAAGGCCTTCAGCTCGGGCGTGATGAAGCGCTCGGCGTTCTTCATCGTCTGCCGGCGTCGATAGTCGGCAGGAACCTTGTCGGCCTGGCCCTGCGAGACCTCGATGAAGAAACCGTGGACGCGGTTGAACTGAACGCGCAGGTTGGCGATCCCGCTGCGCTTTCTCTCGCGCGCTTCGAGCTCGAGCAGAAAGGCGTCGCCGCCGCGGCCGATGGCGCGCAACTCGTCGAGCTCGGCGTCGTGGCCGGGCGCGATCACGCCGCCGTCGCGCAACAGCGCCGCCGGTTCTTCGGCCAGCGCGGTGACGAGCAAGGCGGCGATGCCTTCAGGCGGAGCCAGCGCCTCGGCACACGTCGCCAGCAACAGCGAACCCTCGGTCGCGACGCTGGTGCGAACGCGCGGCAACGCGAGCAGCGTCGCGCGCAAGCCGGCCAGTTCGCGCGGCCGCGCCTGCCGCAAGGCGATGCGCGCCGCAATGCGCTCGACGTCGGCGAGATGTCGCAGGGCAGCGCGCAGCTCGTCGAGCCTCGATGCCTGCAAGGTCTCGATCGCTTCGTGTCGTTGCGTGGCGACACGCCGGTCGCGACGCGGCTGGGTCAACCAGACGCGCAAGGCGCGGCTGCCCATGCCGGTGGCGCAGCCGTCGAGCGTCGAGAGCAAGGTCGGCGCATCCTGGCCGCGCAGGGTGCGCGTGAGCTCGAGGTTGCGCTGCGTGGTCGGCGGCAGATCGATCAGCTCGCTGGCCCGATGAACGGTCAGGCGCTGGACGTGGGCCAGTGCCCGGCCCTGTGTGTGCTCGGCGTAGCTGAGCAACGCGGCGGCGGCGGCGTGCGCGGTCGCGAGAGTTTCGGCGCCGAAGCCGGCGAGCGAGGCCACGCGCAACTGCGCGAGCAGCTTGCGCGCGCCGAGGCCGGCGTCGAACTGCCATTCGGGCCGGCGCGTGATCGTCGTCGTGCCCGGCTCGAACGCACCGTCGGGCAGCTCGCCGGCAACCAGAACCTCGGCCGGTGCCAGGCGCGCGATCCAGCCGGGCAGCTCGGCGTCGCCGCATTCGGAGAGACCGATCTCGCCGTTCGAGAGCGCGGTCCACGCGAGGCCGAACGTCTTTTGCCCGAGGGCGACGGCGAGCAAGACGGCGTCGCTCTTGTCGGCGAGCAGATCGCTCTCGGTCAAGGTGCCCGGCGTGACGATGCGAACCACCTTGCGTTCGACCGGCCCTTTGCTCGCACCGACCTCGCCCACCTGCTCGCAGATCGCGACCGACTCGCCGAGCTTGACGAGCTTGGCGAGATAGCCTTCGACCGCATGCACCGGAACGCCGGCCATCGGAATCGGTGCGCCGTTACTCGCGCCGCGCGCGGTCAGCGTGATGTCGAGCAGACGCGCCGCCTTCTTCGCGTCGTCGAGGAAGAGCTCGTAGAAGTCGCCCATCCGGTAGAAGAGCAAGGTCTCCGGATGGTCGGCCTTGATCCGAAGGTACTGGACCATCATCGGCGTGTGCGCCGAGAACTCCGGTTTCCGCTCTTCGGCGGCTTTGCCCTCAGTTGTCACGCGATGCTCCATGCCGCCAGGATGGCCGCCCGTCGATGCTACAGATCGGCGCCTCGCCTGCCGCCGATGCCTGCCCGCCCGCCCTTGACGCGGCAGATCGTATCGAGGCACATTGATGTCGAAAGTCGCGAGCCTCTCGTTCGCGCATACGCAGGCTGCGATGACTGACAACACCCGGAGCACCGAGGTTCGCCTCGAAACACGCTACCCGAGCTTGCGCGACCGGACCGTCTTCGTGACCGGGGGAGCGACGGGCATCGGCGCGGCCATCGTCTCCGCCTTCGTCGCCCAGGGCGCGCGGGTCGCCTTCATCGATGTCGCGGAAGAACCGAGCCGCGCGCTGGCACGGCAGATCGGCGCGGCCGGCCACGCGCCGCCATGGTGGCGCGTGCGGGATGTGCGCGACATCGCGGCATTGCAGGCCGCCATCGTCGAGGCCAGCGACGAACTCGGCGACTTCGCCGTGCTCGTCAACAACGTCGCCAGCGACGACCGACACAGCCTCGACGAGGTGACGCCCGCCTACTACGACGAGCGCATGGCTATCAACCAGCGCCCGGCGCTGTTCGCGATCCAGGCGGTGCTGCCGGGGATGAAGCGGCTCGGCTTCGGCTCGATCGTCAACCTGGGCTCGATCAGCTGGCAAGCGAAGCAGGGCGGCTTTCCCTGCTACGCCATTGCCAAGTCGTCGGTCAATGGCCTGACCCGCGGCCTGGCCGCGAATCTCGGCAAGGAACGGATCCGCGTCAACACCGTCACGCCCGGCTGGGTGATGACCGAGCGCCAGATCCGCCTCTGGCTCGACGCCGAAGGCGAGCGCGAGCTTCAGCGCAATCAGTGCCTGCCCGACCGCGTGCAGCCGATCGACATCGCCCGCATGGTTCTCTTTCTCGCCTCCGACGACGCGGCGATGTGCACGGCCCAGGAATTCAAGGTCGACGCCGGCTGGACCTGAGCGCGACCCGGTCGACGCTGCGTCGGCGCCGTGCCATCGGCACTGCTACACCGGTCCTTGGGATCCAGTCGTTTCCGCAGCAGTGCCGACGACAGTCGTGTACGGGGCCAGCATCCGCACCAGCTGCCCGTAGATCTTCGGGCAGCCGGCGACGACTTCGCGCCGGTGCAGGAAGTCGGCTTCACCGGTGAAGTTGCCGACCAGGCCGCCGGCTTCGGTGACCAGCAACGAGCCGGCGGCGACGTCCCAGGGCGACAGCCCGGTCTCGAAGAAGCCGTCGTACCAGCCGGCGGCGACGTAGCACAGGTCGAGCGCCGCGGCGCCGGGGCGGCGCATGCCGGCGCAGCTTTTCATCACGGTCTCGAACATGCGCAGGTAGTGGCCGAAGTCGTCGCCCTTGCGAAACGGGAAGCCGGTGCCGATCAGGGCGTCGGCGATGCGGATGCGCTTGGAGACGCGCAGGCGCTTGTCGTTGAGAAAAGCGCCGCGGCCTTTCGAAGCGAAGAACAGGTCGTTGCGCGCCGGGTCGTAGACGACCGCCTGCTGCACCTGGCCGCGAAACGCCAGCCCGATCGAGACGGCGTAAGTCGGCAGGCCATGGATGAAGTTGGTCGTGCCGTCGAGCGGATCGATGATCCAGACGAAGTCGCTGTCTTTCGCGCCCCGGGTCGAGCCCGACTCCTCGGCCAGGATGCCGTGGCCGGGGTAGGCGCCGAGCAGGACGTCGATGATCGCGGCTTCGGCGGCGTGATCCACCTCGGTCACGAAGTCGTTCGGCGCCTTGGTGTTGACCTGCAGCCGATCGAGGTCGAGCGATGCGCGGTTGATGATCGCCCCGGCGGCTCTTGCCGCCTTGACGGCGATGTTGAGCATGGGGTGCAGCGCTTGCGACATGGTGGGCTTCTTGAGTGGCGAGGCGCAAGGGAAGCGGCCCGCCGCGGCGCGGCTGCAAAATGGAGAACGATGAATTTTAGCGGCGGCAGATGAGCAAGGACATGACGCGCTTCGTTCTGGTCGGCACCAGCCATGCCGGCAACGTCGGCGCGGCGGCGCGGGCGATCAAGGTGATGGGATTTTCCGAGCTCGTTCTGGTCGCGCCGCGCTGGGACGATGTGCTTCAGCGCGAAGACGCGATCGCGATGGCCAGCGGCGCGACCGACGTGCTGGCCGGCGCGCGGGTCGTCGCGACTTTGGGCGACGCACTCGATGGCGTCACCTGGGCCTGTGCGACGGCGATGACGCCGCGCGATTTCGGTCCCCCGACTTTCGCGCCGCGCGTCCTCTTCGGCGATCTTGTCGCCAGCGCGCACCGCGTCGCCTTCGTGTTCGGTTCGGAGCGCTTCGGCTTGTCGAACGACGATCTCTATACCTGTCACGCCTGCCTTTCGATCCCGACCGATCCGCACTACGGCTCGCTCAACCTCGCGCAAGCGGTGCAGATCATCGCCTACGACTGGCGCCAGGCGCAGGGGGGCTTTGCGGTCGAGGCACGCGCCGCCGAGGGCGCGACGGCCGATGCTGTCGCGGTCCGCGGCCTTATGGCCCACTGGCGGAAATCGCTCACGACGCTTGGCTTTCTCGATCCCAAAGCGCCGCGAAAACTGATGTCGCGCTTGCATCGTCTGGCCAACCGCGCCGGGCTCACGGTCGAAGAGGTGCAGATCCTGCGCGGCATCGCCCGAGCAATCGACGGGCGTTCCCGCTAGACTGACCCGACCGCACGACTTTTTGCGAATCCCTCATGTTCCAACGCCTGCGAGAAGACATCGCCTGCATCCGCGAACGCGACCCGGCCGCCCGGTCGTCGTGGGAGGTGTTGACGTGTTATCCGGGGCTGCACGCGATCGTCCTGCATCGCCAGGCGGCCTGGTGGCTGCGCCATGGCTTTCACTGGATGGCGCGCTGGATCTCGCACATGGCCCGCTTTCTCACCGGCATCGAGATCCACCCGGGGGCGAAGATCGGCCGCCGCGTCTTCATCGATCACGGCATGGGTGTCGTCGTTGGCGAGACCGCCGAGGTCGGCGACGACTGCACGATCTACCAGGGCGTGACGCTGGGCGGCACCTCGCTCACCAAGGGCGCCAAGCGCCATCCGACGCTGGGCCGCGGCGTCATCGTCGGCGCCAATTCGCAGGTGCTCGGCGGCTTCACCGTCGGCGACGGCGCGCGGGTCGGTTCGGGCGCGGTCGTCATGAAGCCAGTGCCGCCGGGTGCGACGGCGGTCGGCAACCCGGCACGCATCATCCAGGCCGAAGCCGACGCGACGCGCGAAGCCACGGCGGCGAAGATGGGTTTTTCGGCTTACGGCATCACGCAGGGCGACGATCCCGTCTCTCAGGCCATGAAGGGCCTGATCGACAACGCCTCGGGCCACGAGCATCAGATCGCGCTGCTCTGGCGGGCGATCGAAAAGCTCTCGGCCCGCTCGCGCGAATTGCCCAGCGAAGATTGCGTTCCCGGCGAAGCGCAGACGACCGAGAACTTCGACGCCGAGCGGCTCAACCGCCTTGTGAAGTAGGGCTGGCTCGAATCGCCGACTTGGGTCTGAACGCCTTGCAGACCGCGTCGTCGGTCTCGAGGTACGGCCCGCCGATCAGGTCGATGCAGTAGGGCACCGCGGCAAAGATGCCGGGAATCGGCGGCGTCGCATCGCGCATGCCCTCGAGCGTCTCGGCGATGGCCTTCGGCTGCCCGGGCAGGTTGATCACCAGCGCCTTGCCGCGGATCACGGCGACCTGGCGCGAGAGGATCGCCGTCGGCACGAAAGCGAGGCTGATGCGCCGCATCTGCTCGCCGAAGCCAGGCATCTCTTTCGTCGCAATCGCGAGCGTCGCTTCGGGCGTTACGTCGCGCGGAGCCGGGCCGGTGCCGCCGGTCGTGAGAACGAGGTCGCAATGCGCGTCGTCGACGAGCTCGCGCAGCATGCCGGAGATGGTGTCTTGCTCGTCGGGGATCAGGCGGGCTTCCCATTCGATCGGGTTCAGCAGCGCGCGGACCAGCCATTCGCGCAGGGCCGGAATGCCCTTGTCTTCATAGACCCCGGCCGAAGCCCGATCACTCACCGACACCAGGCCGATGCGGACCGGATCGTGCACCGCGGCCTCATGTCGCCGGTCAGACATCGCTCTTCTCCTGCTCGCGGATGAACTGGAACAGCTCGCGAAAAGCGCGCCCGCCGCTCCGCTCGGGTGCGAGTGACGCGTCCTTGCGCGCATTGCGCACCAACGCGCGCAAACGCCGCGTGTCGAAGTTCGGGTGATCGGTGGCAAATCGCGTCGCCGCCGCGTCGTCGGCGATCAGCTCGGCGCGCCAGCGTTCGGCCTGGTGCAGGGCGAGCGAGTCTTGCGCCCGGCCAAGCTCGAGTGCGTTGATCGCCTCGCGCAGCGGCTCGACGTCGGCCGAGCGCATCAGTTTGCCGATCAGTTGCATCTGGCGGCGACGCGCTTCATGGGTGCGAATTCGCCGGTAGGCAGCAATCGCATCGAGCAAGGGCTCGGCCAGGCCGAGGCTCATCAGCCTGTCGTCGGAGAGTTCCACCAGTGCGGCGCCGAGCGTTTGCAATTCGTGCGAGGCTTCCTTGCGACGAGTCTTGCTCGGCCGTTGCAGGCGCCGCAGGTTCTCGTTCGGCGCAGTGTCTTCGACGGCTGGGGAGGGGAGGTCGGGGCGGGGTCGCACGGGGGCGCGAGGGCATTCTGAGAGGTCGTCGTTATCATAGCCGCCGCCCCTTGCCCGGCCCGCACGCGTGCCGGCGCCTCAACGAACCCCCTCATGCCCTCCCGCTCCTCTGCCCGCTCCCTGTCTCCATCCGACTTCGCTTATTCGCGCCAACGATTCCGCGAACTCACCGAAGGCGCGCTGGCCACTGCCCGCGCGCTCGGTGCCAGCGACGCTGTCGCCGAGGTTTCCGAAGGCGTCGGCCTGTCGGTCTCGGTGCGCAAGGGCGAGACCGAGAACGTCGAGCGCAACCGCGACA
>JAYSMB010000283.1:0-2523 GCA_043725065.1 Burkholderiales bacterium | reverse complement strand
CCGGACCGCCCTCGAGCGGCGTTACGCACGCTTACGACTAGTCGCAAGACGTTGCCGAAGCCGGCATGGACTCGATCACGCCGCCCGAGGCGACGCAGGCCTTCGGCCACCCACAAAAGAAAGCTCTTCCGTCAGGCGGCGATCGCCGAAGCCGCCGCCGCGGCCAGGCACTTGTTGCACTTGCCGAGGCCCGGCAGACGCGAATCAGGCTTGCCGTCGCCGGTCTTGAAGTTGGCCTGGCAGCGCCGGCATACGTACATCTTCGAGCTCGACATCATCGGCTTGACGCCGGGCTCGCCGGTCGGGCGCGCGGCGACGTACTCGGCCTGGGTCTGGCGCAGTTTCAGCGAGGCGTTGCTCGCGGTGACGGGGGCACTCGCTGCCGACTTCACGGCTGGCGCCGCGACTTTGGATGCTTTGGATGCGGAAACGGAGGGACGGGTGGCCATGGCGATCCTGGTAGTGGCGACAGGGCTCCGTGAGGTGCCGCGTCGCTCGCGAGGGGGCACTATTGTCCCAGCAAAGCGAAGGTCGCGCCCGAAGGGTTTGCCTTGACCCCGCGCGGCACCCGCTTTGGCAGGCTCGTGCTCCACCGCCGCGGCCTCCTACTCGCGTTTGAGGCTTGCCGGTCGCTCGAGATCGAGCTCGTCCTGAGGCACCGTGACGAGTGCCGGCGCATCGGCCCTGAGTGCCGCCGCGAAGCGTTCCGAGACGCCGGCGACGGCGATCCGCCGCCCGGCCGCGCCCAGATGGGCCGCGGCATAACGCTGCACGTCTTGCGCGCTCACCGCCTCGAGCGAAGCGATCTGAGTCTTCAGCTCGGCGGGCGAGCGCCCCGTGACGACGAGCGCGCGGATCGTGCTGGCCAGTCCTGCCGTAGTCTCGACGCCGCGGCTGAAGCCGCCGATCAGCGTCGCCTTGCGCGCGGCGAGTTCGTCGGCGGACACCGGGCTTTGCATCATGCGGTCGATCTCGCCGTTGAGCAGCTGCACCACTTCCGCTACCGACTCGTTCTTGGTTTGCACCGACGCCGAGAACAACGCGTTTTCGCGTCGCGATTCGATCCGGCTGCCGGCACCGTAGCTGAGGCCGCGCTTGATGCGGATTTCCTGGTTGAGGCGCGACGAATAGCCGATGCCGAGGACCGCGTTCAGCACGGCGCCGGTCGCCCGCTCGGTACCGCGGCGCTCCGGCAGCGGCAGCGCGAGTGCGACGCCGGCCTGGCCTGCGGCTGCCATGTCGATGATGGCGACGGCCGGGCCATCGACCTGCGTCGGTGCCGGCGGCGCTGCGGGCGGGGTTCCGGCCGGCGCGACCCAGGTCCCGAAATGCGCTCGCGCGACATCGAGTGCCGCGGCTGGAGTGATGTCGCCGGCCAGGATCAGCACGGCGCGATCCGGGCGAAAGGTCGCGCGATGCAGCGCGACCAGATCGTCGCGCCGGATCCGCGGCAGCGAGGCTGGCGTGCCGCTCGCCGGATGGCCCCAGGCGCCGCTGCCGTAAGCCATGCGCACGGCGGTGAGTCCGGCAAGGGTGCCGGGGTTCGAGTAGCTGACCTTCAGGCCATCGAGCGTCTGCGTGCGCAACCGATCGATCTCCTCTTGCGCGAACGTCGGCTCGCGCGCCACCTCGGCCACCAGGCCGAGGGCTGCGCCGAGCTTGGGTGTCGTCACGGTGATCGAGACCAGCGACTGGCTCCAGCCGGCGCCGCTTTCAAGCGAACCGCCAAGCGCTTCCGCCGCCGCCGCGAGCTGAGGTGCGGTGTGCCGACGCGTGCCCTGCGTGAGTAGGTCGGAGGTCATCGAGGCCAGCCCCGAGAGCTGTGGAGGATCGAGCTCGCTGCCCGAGAGCACGATCAGCACGGCGGTGACCAGCGGCACGCCCCCGCGCCTTGCGACGACGACCCGCAGGCCATTGGGCAGGGCCTGTTCGCTCGGCGCATCGATCGACAGCTGCCGCGGCGCTGCCGGCGTTGGCGCTGTGTCGTAGGGCTGTGCCGCGGCGCTGCCGGCGAACGACAGCAGGGCGGCCGAGGCGATCGATGTGAAGAGAGCCTTGTTGTTCATTTCGCGCTCGCATCCTCGGCGTAGTCGAACGTCACTTTGTGCGCGCCGGTCACGTAGCGGCGCAGCACGCGCCGCACGTCGGCGGCGGTGACGCGTCGCAGGTCGTCGAGATCGGTGTTGACGCGGTTCGCGTCGCCGCCCAGCACGGCTGCGTCGGCGATCGCCGAGCCGAGGCCGAGCGGCGTCTGCCGCGTACCGAAGGCGCCGGTGAGGATCTGCACCTTGATCTTGTCGAGCTCGACCGCCGTGGCGGGCTGGTCGACGAGGCGGCCCACTTCGGCGAGGAGCGCGTCGCGCACGGCCTGTGGCGTCTTGCCGCCCGCGGCGATGGCAGTGGCGATGAGCAGGCCGGGCCCGTTACGCAGGTCGGCGCTGAAGCCGGCCTGGGTCGCGATCCGCTGGCGATAGACGAGCGACTGATTGAGCCGCGACGACTCGCCGTTCGACAGCAGTGCCG
>JAYSMB010000282.1:0-7296 GCA_043725065.1 Burkholderiales bacterium | reverse complement strand
CTTGCTCATCGGCGCGGCGCGGCAGCACCAGGCCGAGGCTCGTCTCGAAGACCTTGCGCGTGAAGCCGCTGCAGTCGAAGCCGGTCTCGGCCGAGTTGCCCCCGCGGCGATAGGGCACGCCGATGAAGTTCATCGCCGAGACGACCATGTCGGAGGCGCGATCCTGGACCCGCTGCATCAGGTCAGGCCCGGCCGCGGCAGGCGCTTCGGTCGTGGCGGCGGGCGCTGCGGCGCCGACGAGGCCCTTGTCGGAGAGCAGCTTCATGACCGGGTCAAGCGGATCGTCGGGTGCCGCGAACGCGAGGCCGAAGGTCGCCGAAAGGACCACGGCCATCGCGAGGGAGCGGGCGCAGCGGCCGGGCGACGGGGCGGGAATTGGCATCGGGGCGCAGGATAGGCGAGGGCAGCGGGCGGCGTCAACCTCGGAAACGTCGCGTTGCGTGGCGTATCCGCGGCCCCGGGAAGGCTGCGCTATCGTTTGACGACTCGCAAACGACAGGGAAGAAGACGATGTTCAAGGCAGTTTTGCTCGAAAAGGACGACGCGGGCTTTCGCGCCGCGGTCCGCCAGGTCGACGAGGCTTCGCTTCCTGAAGGTGACGTTCGGGCCGCGATCGCGCACTCGACACTCAACTTCAAGGACGGCCTTGCGATCACCAACCGCAGCCCCGTGGTCCGCCTCTGGCCGATGGTCGCGGGCATCGATGGCGCCGGAACGGTGCTCGAATCGAGCCATGCCGACTGGGCACCGGGCGAGCGCTTCATACACAACGGTTGGGGCGTCGGCGAGACGCGCTGGGGCTGCCTGGCCGAACGTGCCAGCCTCAAGGGCGACTGGCTGGTCAAGCTTCCTGAAGCCTTCACGACGCGCCAGGCGATGGCGATCGGCACTGCCGGCTACACGGCCATGCTGTGCGTGCTCGCCCTCGAACGGCATGGCGTTCGCGCCGGTGATGGCAGCGTGCTCGTCACGGGCGCGACCGGTGGTGTCGGCAGCGTCGCGGTCGCGCTGCTCGCGCGTCTCGGCCATCGAGTGACGGCGGCGACCGGCAAGGCCGACCAGGCCGACTACCTCAGGCAGCTCGGCGCCGCGGATGTGATCGATCGTGCCGAACTCGCCGCGCCCGGCAAACCGCTGCAGAAGGAACGCTGGAGCGCGGTGGTCGACGCCGTCGGCAGCCAGACGCTCGTCAACGCCCTGGCGCAGACGCGCTACGGCGGCGTCGTCGCCGCCTGCGGCCTGGCCCAAGGCCATGACCTGCCGGGCACTGTCATGCCTTTCATCCTGCGCAGCGTGACGCTTGCCGGCGTCGACAGCGTCATGGCTCCCATCGCCTTGCGCCGCCAGGCCTGGCAGCGGCTGGCGACAGACCTCGATCCGAAGGCGCTCGAGCTCATCACGGAAGAAGTTCCACTCGATCGGGCGATCGAAAAGGCCGAAGCGTTGATGACGGGCCGGGTGCGCGGTCGCGTCGTCGTGACTATCGGATCAGCTGCGACAGGCGCTTGAACTTCGGATGCTGACTGGTGCCAAGCCATTCGAAGATGACCATCTCGGTCGTCACGATGTCGGCGCCCAGGCCGCGGGCCCGCTCGGTCGCAGCCTGACGGTTGTGCGGATGGCGCGAGCCGACTGCATCGGCCACCCACTTCACTTCGTGACCGGCGGCTATCAGCCCGGCCACCGTCTGTAAGACGCAGACGTGGGCTTCGCAACCGCCGACGACGAAGGTATTGCGCCCCTGCGGCAGGCGCGACAGAAAGCCTTCTTCGGCGGTCGCCGAGAAATGGAATTTCGAGAGTGTCGTGTCGCAGAGTGCTGCGATCTCCGCAACCAATGGGCCGAGACCGTCGGGGTTCTGTTCGGTGCCGATGACGTGAATGTCGAGCTCGCGTGCCGCCGTGGCGAGCTGGACGCAGCGCCGGGTCACGGTTTCGGCATCGTGGATCGCCGGCATCAGCCGGGCCTGCGGGTCGATAATCAGCAAAGTGCAGTCGGCGGGATCGCACAGAATGGGCATTGTCAGCTCCAATGGGTCCGAACCGCTGAATTGTCGTCCTGAGCGGAGCGCGGAGAAAAGCATGCAGATGAATGCCGCCGGCCCGATCGGCCCCGCCTACCGCGAGTTCCATCGCCGCTCGCTCGAGGAGCGCGATGCGTTCTGGGCCGAGCAGGCCGCGCTCATCGACTGGCAACATCCGTTCGACTCCGTCTGCGACACGAGCCGATCGCCCTTCGTGCGCTGGTTCGCCGGCGGCACGACCAACCTGTGTCACAACGCCGTCGACCGTCACCTCGCGACGCGCGGCCGGCAGACGGCGTTGATCCACGTCTCGACCGAAACCGGCAGCGAGCGAACCTGGACCTTCGCCGAGCTGCACGCCGAAGTGCAGCGCATGGCGGCGGTGCTGCTGGCGCTCGGCGTCGGCCAGGGTGACCGCGTTCTCCTCTACATGCCGATGATTCCCGAAGCCGCCTTCGCGATGCTGGCTTGCGCGCGCATCGGCGCGATCCATTCGGTGGTTTTCGGCGGCTTCGCCAGCGTCAGCCTCGCCAACCGCATCGACGATGCCGAGCCCAAGGTCGTCGTCAGTACCGACGCCGGCAGTCGGGCCGGCAAGGTGCTTGCGTATAAGCCGCTGCTCGACGAGGCGATCGCCCGAGCCGCGCACAAGCCGGCCAGGGTGTTGCTGGTCGATCGCGGGCTGGCGTCGATGCCGCTTGTCGCCGGCCGCGACGAGCTCTATGCGCCGCTGCGCGAGCGCCATCTCGAAACCACGGTGCCCTGCACCTGGGTCGAGGCGGCGCATCCGAGCTACACGCTCTACACCAGCGGAACGACCGGTCGGCCGAAGGGCGTGCAGCGCGACACCGGCGGCTACGCGGTCGCGCTGGCTGCGAGCATGAAACACATCTTCTGCGGCCAGCCAGGAGAAACCTATTTCTCGACAAGCGACATCGGCTGGGTCGTGGGCCACAGCTACATCGTCTACGGCCCGCTGATCGCCGGCATGGCGACCATCATGTACGAGGGCCTGCCGATCCGGCCCGATGCCGGCATCTGGTGGAGCCTGGTCGAAAAGTACAAGGTGACGGCAATGTTCACCGCGCCGACGGCGATCCGCGTGCTCAAGAAGCAAGACCCGAAGTACCTGCGCCAATACGACCTGTCGAGCCTGCGTGGACTCTTCCTAGCCGGCGAGCCGCTCGACGAGCCGACCGCGACCTGGATCGGCGAGGCGATCGGCAAGCCGATCATCGACAACTTCTGGCAGACCGAGAGCGGCTGGCCGATCCTGACGATCGCCAACGGCATCGAGAAGGCGCCGAGCAAGCTCGGCAGCCCCGGCGTGCCGATGTACGGCTACGACGTCAAGATCATCGACGAAGCGACCGGACAGGACATCGTGACGCCGAACACCAAGGGCGTCGTCGTCATCGAAGCGCCGACGCCGCCCGGCTTCATGCAGACCATCTGGCGCGACGACGCCCGCTTTGTCGAGACCTACTGGAACAGCATCGCCGGCCGCACGGTCTACAACACCTTCGACTGGGGCATTCGCGACGCCGACGGCTACTTCTTCATCCTCGGCCGTACCGACGATGTCATCAACGTCGCCGGCCACCGCCTCGGCACACGCGAGATCGAGGAGAGCATCTCTAGCCACCCGAACGTCGCCGAAGTCGCCGTTGTCGGTGTCGCCGATGCCTTGAAAGGCCAGGTCGCGATGGCTTTCGTCGTCGCCCGCGACGCGAGCGCGCTCGACGACGCGGCTGCCAAGCTGAAGCTCGAAGGCGATATCATGAAGACGGTCGACACACAGCTCGGTTCGCTGGCCAGGCCGTCACGGGTGTTTTTCGTGACCGCCTTGCCCAAGACGCGCTCCGGAAAGCTGCTGCGCCGCGCCATTCAGGCGGTTTGCGAGCGCCGCGACCCGGGCGACCTGACGACGATCGAGGATCCCGCCGCCCTGCAAGGCCTGCGCGAGGTCGTCGGCGCGTCCTGATCCTGCCAATCCGCAGTTCGTCGCATGGCGATCCGGCCACGGTGCCGCACCCTTAGCATCGTCGCTCCCCGTCCACGCGACTCCTTCCCACTACGCCATGTTCTTCAAAGCATTCCAGCCGCGCCACGTTTTGGCCGTCGTTCTCGCTCTGGCCGGTGGCCTCGCCCTGGCGCAGACCAAGCCGCGCATCGACAAGGCCGCCGACCTGCCGCGCTTCACTTACAAGGTCGACGGCAAGGTCGAGGACGTGGTGCGCTCGCCCGAACGCTTTGCCCCGTTCGCGGCCGCGGTGCGGCGCGACACCGAGAGCGTTCTCGCCGGCTACGACATCGCCGACAAGTCGACGCGGCGCGGGCTGATCAACCTCCTGGCGACGCTCGACTACCTCGACGGACGCTACGACAGCGCCCTGGCACGCGTGGCCGAGATCCGCACGCTGCAGGACAAGCCTTCCGACAAGTTGATCGCGGGCATGCGGCTCAAGGCGATGGCTGCGGCAGCGAAGGCCAACGGGCCGTCGGGCGACACCTCCCGGCGCGCGGTGGCCGAGGCGATCCAGCGCGAACTGGCGCCGCTACCCTACGCGACCATCGAGAACGACATCAAGGGCACGAAGGCGGGCGCCGAATTGATGGGCGAAGCGCTGATCTTCGGCCAGGTGCGCGAGGTGATGCAGCCGATCGTCGATCAGAGCGGTTCGATCAGCTCCGACTTCGCGCCCGGCGTCGTCAACGCCCGTTTCGCATGGCTCGCGATGCTGCCGTTGAAGCAGACGTGGATCGACACCTTCGGCACTTACCTCGCCGCGCATCAGACCCGCAAGGCCGACATCTGGGCGGCCCGCGATGTCACCCTGCAACCGGCGCAAACGCTTGGGCCCGTTGTCATCGGCGTTTGGGACAGCGGCGTCGAAACCAGGCTCTACCCGGATCAGCTGGTTCGCGAGAACGGGCAGCCGGCGGTGATCGCTTTCGACAAGTACAGCCGCCCGACGACCGGCGAGATGATGCCGCTGCCGGCGGCGCAACAGGGGCGAGTCGCCCAGATGACCTCAAGGATCAAGGGCTTCTCGGACCTGCAATCGAACATCGACAGCAAGGAGGCGAGCGAGGTCAAGACCTTCTTGTCGAGCCTGACCCCCGACCAGTACCGGCCGGCGATCGAGGAACTCGGCATGGCCGGAAACTACTCGCACGGCACGCACGTCGCCGGCATCGCGCTGGCCGGCAACCCGGCGGCCCGCCTGGTCGTCGCCCGCATCGAGTTCGGCTACACGCTCAAGCCCGATCCCTGCCCGAGTCGCGAACTCGCCGACCGCGACGCCCTGGTGTCGCAGGCCTACGTCGAGTTCCTCAAGCGCGAGCACGTCCGCGTCGTCAACATGAGCTGGGGCGGCAGCGTCGGCGACTTCGAGTCCGAACTCGAGAAGTGCGGCGTCGGCAAGACCGCCGACGAGCGCAAGGCGCTGGCCCGCGAGTACTTCGAGATCCAGAAGGGCGCCTTGACCCAGGCGTTCAGCAGCGCGCCCGAGATCCTTTTCGTGACCGCGGCGGGCAACAGCAACAACGATGCGAGCTTCGTCGAGTTCGTGCCCAGCGGCATCAGCCTGCCCAACCTGTTGACGGTCGGCGCCGTCGACAGCGCCGGCGAGGAAGCGCCCTTCACGAGCTACGGTCCCACCGTCAAGGTGCACGCCAACGGTTATCAGGTCGAGAGCTTCCTTCCGGGCGGCAGCCGCGTGCCGCTTTCGGGAACGTCGATGGCGTCGCCGCAGGTAGCCAACCTCGCCGGCAAGCTGCTCGCCGTGAACCCGAAGCTCAAGCCCGCCGAGTTGATCCGCATGATCGTCGAGACCGCCGATCGCTCCGCCGACGGACGGCGCAACCTGGTCAATCCGAAGAAGGCGATCGCCGCGGCCACCGCGGCCTGATCGTCGCGCCGGTTACAGCACTTCGGAAGCGAAGTCGGCAAGCCGCGAGCGTTCGCCGCGTGCCAGGGTGACGTGTCCCGAATGCGCCCAGCCCTTGAAGCGATCGACGGCGTAGGTCAGGCCCGAGCTGCCTTCGGTGAGGTAGGGCGTGTCGATCTGCGCCAGGTTGCCGAGGCAGACGATCTTGGTGCCCGGCCCGGCCCGAGTGATCAGCGTCTTCATCTGCTTGGGCGTCAGGTTCTGCGCCTCGTCGATGATGACGAACTTGTTCAGGAAGGTGCGGCCGCGCATGAAGTTCAGGCTCTTGATCTTGATCTTCGAGCGGACCAGGTCGTTGGTCGCGGCGCGGCCCCATTCGCCGGCGCCGCTGTCGGTCTTGGACAGCACCTCGAGGTTGTCGTCGAGCGCGCCCATCCATGGCCCCATCTTTTCTTCTTCGGTGCCGGGCAGGAAACCGATGTCTTCGCCGACCGGCACGGTGACGCGGGTGACGATGATCTCGGTATAGCGGCGGTCGTCCATCACCTGGGCCAGGCCCGAGGCGAGCGACATCAGCGTCTTGCCCGAGCCGGCGGTTCCGGTCAGCGTGATGAAGTCGCAGTCGGGGTCCATCAGCAGGTTGAAGGCGAAGTTCTGGTCGCGGTTTCTCGCCATCACGCCCCAGACCGAATTCTTTTGGTGCGTGTAGTCCTTGAGCGTGCGCAGCACCGCGGTCTTGCCGGTGATCTCGATCACCTTCGCGTAGAGCGACGCCGCGCCGGGCGCCTCCAGGAATACGAACTGGTTGATCAGCAACTGCGGGACGATCGGGCCGTTGATGCGGTAGTAGGTCAGGCCGGCCTGTTGCCAGCTCTCGACCGTCTTGCCGTGCTTGTCCCAGAAGTCGGCGGGCAACTGCAGCACGCCGGTGTAGAGCAGGTCGCCGTCTTCGAGCGTTTTGTCGTTGAAGTAATCCTCGGCGGGCAGGCCGAGCGCGCGCGCCTTGATCCGCATGTTGATGTCTTTCGACACCAGTACCACGTCACGATCCGGTTGCTGCTCGCCCAGCGCCTTGACGACGCCGAGGATCTGGTTGTCGGCCTTGCCCTGCGGCAAGCCTTCGGGCAGGCTGACGTTGATCAGGTCGGTCTGGAAGAACAGTTTGCCGCCGGCCTCACGGTGACCGGTGCGGCTCAGCGTGATGCCTTCGGCGCGCCCCGAGGCATTGCGCGTCGGCATGTTGGCCGCCAGCGCGTCGAGGTCGCGGCTCACCTGGCGGGCGTTGCGCGCCACCTCGGTCATGCCGCGCTTGTGCCCATCGAGTTCCTCGAGCGTGATCATCGGCAGGTAGATGTCGTGCTCTTCGAAGCGGAACAGCGA
>JAYSMB010000281.1:0-7261 GCA_043725065.1 Burkholderiales bacterium | reverse complement strand
AGCAGCTGCTCGAGAAGCTCCCGAAGCTCAAGCTCATCTCGCAGACCGGCAAGGTCGGCTCGCACGTCGACGTCGAGACCTGCACCCGGCTCGGCATCGCCGTCGCCGAGGGCGCCGGCTCGCCGGTCGCGCCGGCCGAGCTCACCTGGGCGCTGATCATGGCCGCGATGCGGCGCCTGCCACAGTACATCGGCACGCTCAAGCACGGCGCGTGGCAGCAGTCGGGACTGAAGGCGGCGTCGATGCCACCGAACTTCGGCGTGGGCATGGTGCTGAAAGGCAAGACGCTCGGCATCTGGGGCTTCGGCAAGATCGGCCAGCTGGTCGCGGGCTATGGTCGCGCCTTCGGCATGAAGATCACGGTCTGGGGCAGCGAAGGCGCGCGCGAACGGGCCCGCGCCGACGGTTACGACGCGGCGACCAGCTGCGAAGCGTTCTTCGAGACCGCCGACGTGCTCTCGCTGCACCTGCGACTGCACGACTCGACGCGCGGCATCGTCAAGCTCGATGCGTTGGCGCGCATGAGGCCGACCGCGCTTCTCGTCAACACCTCCCGCGCCGAGCTGATCGAAGAAGGCGCGCTCGTCTCCGCGCTCAATCGCGGCCGGCCGGGCATGGCCGCCGTCGACGTGTTCGAGAGCGAGCCGATCCTGCAAGGCCACCTGTTGCTGCGCCTCGAGAACGTGGTCTGCACGCCGCACATCGGCTACGTCGAGCAGGACAGCTACGAGCTCTACTTCGAGGCGGCGTTCGCCAACGTCGTCAACTTCATCGGCGGCAATCCGACCCACATCGTCAATCCCGAGTCGCTCAAGGTTCATCGATGACGGTGGCGAGTGGAGCGGGCCGGGCGGTGCCCGCGTCCCGTCACGCCCAAACGCGCTGGGCGCTGATGTTCGGCAACTTCGTGATCGGCTGCGGCATCATGGTCGTGCCGGGTGCGCTGAACGATCTCGCGCACTCGTTGCAAGTCTCGGTCGCGCTGGCCGGGCAGTTGTTCGCGATCGGTGCGGCGACGGTCCGCTTCGGCCCGCCGCTGCTGGCCGGCTGGGTTGCGGCCTTCGACCGCCGCAAGCTGCTCACCGTCTCGCTCATCGGCTACGCCGTCGGCCACGCCCTGTGCGCAGCGATGCCGAGCTTCCTGACCGGCGCCGGCCAGTTCACGCTTTTCTCATACTTCACGCCCTACTTCCGCGACGTGCCGCACGCCTCGACCGTGCGGGCGAGCCTGCTGCTGGTCTGGTTCGGCGTGTTCGGTCTGCTCGGCAACCTGGTGTTGACACGCTTCATCGATCGCGTCGGCACGCATGTCGCGGGCACGGCGATGGTCTGCTTCATCGCGGTCACGTTCCTCGCCGGGCCGTTCGTTGCCGGCGTGATCGCCACCGGCGTGGCGCTCGTGCCCTGGGCGTTCGGCTGCTTTTCAGGCCAGTCGGCGCAACAGGCTCGCCTCAGCGCCGTGGCACCGGCGCTGGCGCCAGCCCTGATGGCGCTCAACGCCTCGGCGATCTACCTGGATCAGGCGGCCGGCGGCTCGAGCGGCGGCTGGCTGATCGCGCACCGGGGTTACGCTTCGCTCAGCACGGCTGGGCTCATCTGGCTGATCGTCGCCATCGCGGTCAGCGTCTGGGCGGCACGCGTCGCGATGCGCGCGGCCCGATGACGAACGATCAGGTCACGCCCAGCCAGCCGCCGCTGGCACAGCCGAGTTCGCCGGGCGAACTGTTCTTCACCTTCAACCGACTTGCCCTGCAAGGCTTCGGCGGTGTGCTCGCGGTCGCGCAGCGCGAGCTGGTCGATCGGCAACGTTGGCTGAGCCGCGAGCAATTCGTCGAGATGCTGGCCTTGAGCCAGGTGCTGCCCGGCCCGAACGTGGTCAACCTCGCGATCATGTTCGGCGACCGCTTCTTCGGCCTGCGCGGCGCGCTCGCCGCGGTGGCCGGCATGCTGGTCGTGCCGCTCTTCATCGTCATGGCCCTGACCGCTGCGTACGCCGAGTTTTCGCGCATCGCCATGGTCTCCGGCGCGCTGCGCGGCATGGGCGCTGTGGCGGCCGGGCTGATCATCGCCACGGCCATCAAGCTGACCGGAACGCTGCGCATGAATCGGCTCGGCCTGCCCACCGCCGCCGCCTTCTCGGTGCTTACTTTCATCATGATCGCCTTGCTGCACTGGCCGCTGATCTGGGTCATCGCCGGGTTGGGTTCGCTCGCCATCGCGATCGCGTGGCGGCGCTGGCAATGAGCGCCTTCTTCCATTCGCCTCTTGCCGGCCCGGAACTGCTCGGTCTGTTCGGGCACTTCCTGGTGCTGAGTCTGCTTGCCGTCGGTGGCGCGATCACGACCGCACCCGACATGCATCGCTACGTCGTCGCCGAGCACCACTGGATCACCGACGCGCAGTTCAGCGCCTCGATCGCGATCGCGCAAGCCGCGCCCGGTCCCAACGTGTTGTTCGTCGCCGTGATCGGCTGGAACGTGGCGGGGCCGATCGGCGCGCTGGCGACGATGAGCGGTACGCTCTTGCCATCGACCGCGCTCACTCTCTACGCCACCCGCTGGGGCGCGCGGCGACGCGAGACGCGCGGCCTGCGCGCCTTCACGACCGGCCTCACGCCGCTGACGATCGGCCTGCTCGTCGCGACGGGCTGGTTGCTGGCGGCGCCCTACGTCGTCGGCAACGGCGCGCATGCGATCGGCGCCATCGCGCTCGTCGCGATCAGCGCCGCCGTCATGACGTGGACCCGGCTCAGCCCGATGTGGCTGGTCGGCCTGGGCGCGATCGTCGGCGCGCTCGGCTGGGTATGAGCTTCGTACCGATAATTCGCGCGTCGCCACCGGAGAGCGCCATGACGTTTCACATCCTCAGGCGCCTCGGCGCGGCGGCCGGGCTCTTGCTCTGGGTGGCCAATGCCGTGCTGGCGCAAGGCCAGCAGGTCGTCGCCATGTGCTCGACCGACCAGAGCTGGTGCGAGCTCGCGGCGAAGGACTTCCAGGCCCAGACCGGCATCAAGGTCCTGCAGGTGCGAAAGGCCACCGGCGAGGCGCTGGCGCAGATCCGCGCGGAGGCGGCGAACCCCAAGACCGATCTTTGGTGGGGCGGTACCGGCGACCCGTTTCTGCAGGCCGCCGAGCTCGGCCTGCTCGACCCGTACCGGCCCGCCTATCTGAACGATCTGCAAGCCTGGTCGGTGCGCCAGTACGCGATGAGCGGCAACCTGGTCGGCGGCTTCTACACCAGCGCGATCGGCTTCGGCTGGAACGAGGACGTCCTGAAGAAGAAGAATCTGCCGGCGCCGAAGTGCTGGTCGGACCTGATCGACCCCAAGTACAAGGACGAGATCGAAACCTCGCATCCGGGATCGAGCGGCACCGGCTACACGATCCTCGCCGGCGTCGTGCAGATGATGGGCGAAGACGCGGCGTTCGAGTACCTGAAGAAGCTGCATCGCAATGTCACGCAGTACACGCGCAGCGGCACGGCGCAGGCCAAGAGCGTCGCCAAAGGCGAGGTCGGCATCGGCGTGAGCTTCATCTTCGGCTTCGACAACGAGCGCCAGCAGGGCTTCACGATGGTCAAGAGCGCGGCGCCGTGCGAAGGCACGAGCTACGAGATCGGCGGCATCGCGCTGATCAAGGGCTCGCACAACCGCGAGGCGGCGAAGGGGTACTACGACTGGCTGATGAGCCCGGCCGGGCAGAGCCTGGGCGCCAAGGCCAACTCGCTGCAATACCCAGCCAACAAAACCTTCAAGGTCGACCCGAAGATCCCGACGCTCGACACCGTGCGCCTCATCAAGTACGACTTCGAAAAGTACGGCAAAGCGGCCGAACGCAAGCGCCTGATCGAGCGCTGGGAAAAGGAAGTGAACTCGTTGCCGCGCTGAGCGCCGACCGAGCGATCAACGCGTGCCGAAGATGCGGTCACCGGCGTCGCCGAGGCCGGGCAGGATGTAGCCGATTTCGTTGAGGTGGCTGTCGATCGCGGCCGTCCACGCACGCACATCGGGATGCGCCGCGGCGAGCGCGGCGATGCCTTCGGGCGCGGCCACCAGCACCAGCGCACGGATGTCGGTCGCGCCGCGCGACTTGAGCAGCGAGACGGCGGAAATCATCGAACCACCGGTCGCGAGCATCGGGTCAAGGATGATCGCCGTGCGCGCTTCCAGGCCGGTGGCCAGGCGATCGACATATGGCTCGGGCAACAAGGTCGCGTGATTGCGGGCGATGCCGACGACGCTGACCTTGGCGTTCGGGATCGCGTCGAGCACGCCGTCGAGCATGCCGAGACCGGCGCGCAAGATCGGCACCAGGGTCACCTTCTTGCCGCTGATCCGCTCGACCGCGACCGGGCCGGCCCAGCCCTCGACAGTCGCGGCCTCGAGCGGGAAATCGGCGGTCGCTTCGTAGGCGAGCAGGCGGCCGAGTTCGGCCGTGATCTCGCGAAAGCTCTTGGTCGACAGGCTGGCGGCGCGCAACAGACCGATCTTGTGGCGCACGAGCGGGTGTCGGACTTCGATCATCGCCATCAGCGCGCTCCCCCGCCGCGCTGACGCGCCGCTTCGTAAAGACAGACACCACTCGCGACCGAGACGTTGAGGCTCTCGACCGCACCATGCATCGGCAGGTGGACCAGCTCATCGCAGGTCTTCGCCGTGAGCTGACGCATGCCTTTGCCCTCGGCACCGAACACGAGCGCGAGCGGGCCGCTCAGGTCGACCTGATAAATCGATCGCGGTGCATCTTCGGCGGTACCGATGACGCGGATGTCGCGTTCCTTCAACTCGTTCAGCGTGCGGGCGAGGTTGGTGACCATGAAGTAAGGCATCGTCTCGGCGGCGCCACTGGCAACCTTGGCCACCGTCGCGTTGAGGCCGACCGCGTGGTCCTTGGGCGCGACCACCGCATGCGCGCCGGCGCCGTCGGCCACGCGCAGGCAGGCGCCCAGGTTGTGCGGATCGGTCACGCCGTCGAGCACCAGCAAGAGCGGCGCGCCTTCGACTGCATCGAGCGTGTCGTCGAGCGAGTGACTGACGGCGAGGGCTTCGACGCGCGCCACGACACCCTGATGCCGCGGGGTGCCGCTCAGCTTCCGCAGGCGCGCGTCGTCGCTCTCGATCAAGCGAGCGCCGGCCGCGGTCGCCCGCTCGACGAACTGGCGCATGCGCTGATCGCACCGGGCCGCGTCGACGTGGATCTCGAGCACCGAACGCGGCGCCGTCTTCAACCGGATCGTCGCCGCGTGGAAGCCGAACAGGATCTGCGTCGCCATGCGGCGATGGTAGCGGGCACGCGTCGCGCCGCCGTCCTGGGGAGCAGCCTGGCACAGCCAAAGCGAGACTTGCCATTGACCGCCCGCTGGACTACCGTCGAGCGGCACCAGGAGCAACCTTCATGAAGCCTATCCATTGGGTCATCTTCGGCGGCGCGCTGTTCGCCGCGCTCGCCAGCCTGCCCGCGCAGGCCCTCGAGCCTTGCTGCGGCGAATCGGAATTCCAGGGCGTCGACGTAGCGAGCGACGATGTCGTCATTCAGCTCGTCGAATTGAAGCGCCTCGGCCCTGAAGAAGTCCAGGCGACCTGGACGCTGCGCAACAAGTCGAAGCAGGACCAGCGTCTCACCAAGGGCGGGAGCGGCTGGAGCGACGGTTACCACCTGGCCTACGACGCGTCGCTGCAGGACATGGGGGCGCGCGTGAAGTTTGCAGTCGCCAAAGACACCGGGGGAACACCGCTCGCCGGCAAGCACCCCACCGTACCTTACAAGGGCATCTGGTTGAAGGCGGGCAAGACGATGACGACCTGGGCCAAGTTTCTCGTTCCGGTGAGCACGACCACGGTCAACGTCACGCTGCCCGGCGCGGCCATGCCTTGGAACAACGTGAAGATCACGCAGTAGCACAGCCCCGGAAGCATAAGGATCATCTGAACCGAAGGAGCGGCGCGATGGCTTCGCTTCTCGCGAGCCCGTCAGAACGGGGGTCGCGACTGCGCGACCCGACCTCGATCACTGGCGCAGCCAGATCACCAGCATCAGCAGCCCCATCAGCACCGGCTGATGCACCATGTAGAAGGAAAGGCTCCAGCGGCCGAGCATTGAAAGCGGCTGTGCCGCGCCGGGCAGTGCTTCGGCTAGCCATCGCGGCCGCCGCGCAAGAACCCACGACCCGGCCGCCGCGCCCCACCACATCACGCCGAGCCAGGGCAGCAGCGGCACATAGTCTTCGGTCACCGGCAAGCGAGTGACCAGGCCGATCCAGTCGGTGGCCCGCGAATCGAAGAACGGATCCTGTACGAACTGCGGCAGGGCGATGGCGATCAGACCCAGCGGCCAGCGCCAGACGCCCCACGACGCGCTGAAGCGGACCACGATCAACATCGCGGCGATACCGTGCAGCACACCGAAGCTGATGTAGCTGCGCGGAAACATCCACCACGAGCCGGCGCTGACCAGCAGCGCGCAGCCCGCCACCTGCGCCCAACGCTTCCAGAATCGTCGCAGCGTCTGCCCTTGCGCACTTGCGATTGCCTGGCCGGCGCCTGCGCACAACAGGAACAGCGTGACGATGCCCGTGCGCTGCAGCGTCCAGGCCGGGTCGCGATGGAAGTCCTGGTGAATGAAGCCGTAGTAGTTCAGGTCGTACGAAAAATGGAAGGCCGCCATCCAGACGATGGCGACGCCGCGCAGGGCGTCGAGGCGATCAAAGCGCGATCGCGGCAGGACTCGGTCGGGCTTGCTTGGCACGCAGACACCCGCTACGCGGATTTCGGCCGCCGAACGAGGCTTTCTGCCGGAATTCCGAGCTGCTTGCGCAGTCGCCACGCCAGGGGCATCGTCACCGGTCGGCTCCGGGCCAGCACCTCGTACACACGATTGAGTCCGCCGATCATCGGCTGGAGATCGCGCGGCCCCAGGCCCTGTTGATCGCTACGGAGCCTGATCGAATCGACGGGGCCGGCCGGCTCGATCGGAAAGTGCCTGGCTCCGTTCGCCTCGATCGATGTGGCCATGATCTCGCGCATGTCGCCGTCCGGCGCGCCGCGTGCTGGATCGGGGTCGACCAGTTTCGATACCAGTTTGAAGGCTGCCTTGTGATCGGCTTTCGTATGAATCGGCTTGATGTCCATCATTGAATCTCCACGGTCTCGGCATCGATCGCATCGTATCGAGCGTGCGTCCCCACGAACCTGGACTAGCCCCTACCGGCCTTTCAAACCGTGCCCTCGGCGAGCTGCGCAGCCTCGGCGACGCAGCGTGTCTTG
>JAYSMB010000280.1:0-4014 GCA_043725065.1 Burkholderiales bacterium | reverse complement strand
CCGCGCCGACCCACGCCTACGCGAAGGCGGGCATATTCACCGTGCGCCTCACCCTCAGCAACGACAGCGGCAACTCGCTGTCGACGACCGGCACGGTGGCGATCGCCGACTTCGCCATCGTCAGCGGCAAGGCGTGCAGCGGCGCCGGTAGCGCGGGCTGGTGCTGGCAGCGACCGCTGCCGCAGGGCAACGGCATTTTCGACTATGCCTTCGTCGACGACTCGCACGGCTGGGCTGTCGGCGAAGGCGGCAGCGTCCTCTCCACCGCCGACGCGGGCGTGATCTGGCACGCGCAAGTCTCGGGCACCGGCCTCGATTTGGGACGGGTGAGCTTCGCCGATTCGCTGGTCGGTTGGGTCGCCGGAAGCTTCGGCGAAGTGCTGCGCACGGCCGACGGTGGCGTCACCTGGCAGCGCCTGAGCTTCGGCCAGACCGAGCCGGCGCAAGGCATCCGCGCCATCGACATCTCGAACGCCTGGGTCACGACGCTCTACGGCACCGCCTATGTGACGAAGGACGGCGGCTCGCAATGGAGTCGCATCGTCGCGCCGGCGGGCTCGTTCAAGCTGGCGATGGTCAGCGGCAGCGACGTCTGGGCGCTGCCCTACTACAACGACGGCACGACCGCGCTGCCGCATTCGGTGGACGGCGGCGTCACCTGGATGGACGTCGCCTTGCCGCCGATGCCTGCCGGCTTCACGAGCTCGCCGCAAGTCCTGCAGTTCGTCGACGCCTCGAACGGCCTGTTGACCTGGACCGAGTTCGGCTTCGACAGCACCAGCCAGATGTTCGTGTCGCGATACGTGGCCTGGCGCACCTCGGACCGCGGCGTGTCGTGGCAGGCGGTCGGCGCGCCGCCGGGTGGCACGTCGGGCAACAGCTATCGGCTCGTCGACGCGACAACGCTCTTCGTCTCTTCCTTCGCGACGCCGCTGCAACGCAGCAGCGACGGTGGCGCGACCTGGCACGACGTGCCGCTGCCGATGATCGCGAGCTCTTTCGTCGCCTCGTACGAAACGTTCACCGCGCAGCGGCTGATCGTCACCGACGGCAACGACCGCGTCTATCTGACGACCGACGGTGGTGCGACCTGGAACCTCCGCGGTGCTGGCGGTACCGCGTCGGCCGGATTGAACAGCATCTGGTTCTTCGACTCGCGCGAGGGCATGGCGCTTGCCTACGACGGCAGCGGCGTTCGCACCACCGACGGCGGACAGACCTGGGCCTCCGCCACACCGGCCGTTTCATTTGGCTGGCGGCGGCCGCAGTTCCTGGCTGACGCCAGCATCGGCTGGGTCGTTTCCGGCAGCGGCACGATCTCGCGCTCGACCGACAAGGGCAGGACCTGGGTGGCGCCGGGCAGCACGCCCCTCGTCGGTGTGACCGACTTCCATTTCATCGATGCGCGGCATGGCTGGGCGGTCTCGCCGTTCGGCACGGTCGGCCAGGCGGCGCTCTACACCTCGGTCGACGGCGGCTCGAGCTGGCAATCGGTGGCCGGTACCAGCACGCTGGGCGGCCTGGTCTCGCTGCGCTTCGGCGACCTGATGCACGGTGCGGCGATCGGCCCGGCCGGTATCGCCATGATCACTACCGACGGCGGCACGACCTGGTCGCCACGGCCGACCGGCATCGCCAGCAACCTGCGTCGCATCACCTTCGCCGACGCGATGACGGCCGTGGCCGTGGGCGAGAACGGCGCCATCGTCCGCTCGATCGACCAGGGCCGGACCTGGACGCCGGTGGCGAGCCCGACCGCCAACAATCTGAACGACGTTCGCTTCGTCTCGGCGACCGTGGGCCATGCGGCGGGCGAGTTCGGCACCTTGATCACGACGCGCGACGGCGGCCAGAGCTGGAAACTCGCCAGCACCGGCGTTCGCCCCGCGCTGCAATCGGTCTTCTTCGTCGACGAGCAAACGGGTTGGATCGCCGGCGACAACGGCAGCATCATGGCCACGGCCACGGGCGGGCGCTAAGGCGGCCGCGCGATCTGCGGCTAGCTTGCGTAGAGCGCAAGAAGACGCTGCGCCGCGTGCCGCAAGCCATCGCGAAGGGCGGCGGGCTCGAGCGCTTCGACCTCGGTGCCGAGCTTGAGCATCTCGCGCACGGCGTTCTCGACGGATTCGATCGGAATCGTCACGCTGCGCCAACCTCGCGCATCGGCCCGGCCCGCCGAGCCATCCGCCGCCTGCGCGACGAAGGCGCTGAACCGGCGCACGCCCGCGAGCCCGGCCGGCGAAACCCGAAGTGTGGCGACGCCGCGATAAACACCTTCTTCGAAACGCTGCGTCGCCCTGGCCCAGTACTCGGCGAGATCGAACTTGCGCGGCCGCACGAACTGGGCCGGCAGGCGTTCCAGGTGCTGGATACCCGACAGCTTGAAGGTGCGCAGCTCGCGGCCTTGTCGGGCGACCAGGTACCAGACGCCGCCGGTGGTGGGCGGCTTCGACGGCGACCGCGGTGAATTTCGCGGCCGCGACAGCGACGATGGTCGCGAGGTCGAGGTCCAGTTCGTCTGGACGCGGCAAAGCGCCGACTCGGCGCGCTGGGCACAGGCGTTCTCGCTCGACGGCAGCGATTGGGAAACGAACTGGACGATGGATTTCGAGAGGGCGTGAGCCAGCCGCCTAAGTGCAGGCACCGACCCGCTTGGCCTCTGACTTCGCACCCTTGCTGTCGATCGACTCGAAGCTGTCGCCGTGGTAGGTGGTCATGTTCGACCTCGGCCCGGCCGCGCCACAAGTCGCCGTGTAGCTGACCTTGCCGCCATCGACCTTGATGTCCGACAGCTTGCAGATCGACGGCGGGATCGTTTTCTCCAGATAGGCCTGAATCGACTTGGCGTCGCCGTTCATGGCATCGGCGTCGCTTTGTGACATGCAGCTCGAGGTGGCGCGGGTCCGGGTCCCGTCGGTCCAGCTTCCGACCCACTGGCCGGCGTGGACGCGATCGGCGGCGACTGCGGGCACGGCGAGGCAGGCCAGCACGCAAGCCGACAGCGCGGCCGCACGACGATGGGTTTTCATTGGGGGAGTTCTCTCTGACGGGAGCCGCGGTCTACGGCGAGACGCCGACCTTCCTCTTCACGGAGGCCTCCGCCGCGCCAGCATACGCCCTCATTCCACCGGCGCCACCACCGCTCCCTGGATGCCATGCCGCTGCAAGGCGCGCGCAACGAAGCCGCTGGCCTTGGCAGATTCCACGAATGCGCCGAGCGCCTTTGCCGCGGCGTCGCCGCGATTCGCCGGCAGGCCCATCGCCTGCTCGATGACCATGAAGCGACCGGGCAAGAGGCGCACGCCGCCGACCCGCGCCGCGTCGGCCTCGAGTTGCTGCTTCACGCCGGCGGCGACGTCGGCGTTCTGGCTCAGGAACTCGTCGACCACGGCCGGCGAGGTCGGCGGCGGACAAGCTGCGCGGCATTGAGATCGCGTGTCAGGTACAAGGTATGCGCCCTCGATCAGAACGTAGGGCGAAGTGAATCGGATGCGGTCGCTGCCCAGCGGATCCGATGGCGAAAAAGCCGATGTCCGCCTGGCCGCCCTTCACCGCTTCGACCGACTTGGCCGCGGCATCGAAGGTCAGCAGTACGATGCCGACGCCCAGGTGCTCGGCCAGCGCCCCGTATGCGGTGGCAAATAGGAACGGCGAGGCGCCCGTCCACGTGACCATGCCGCGGCGCGAGATCGGTGCATTCTCCGGAAGATGTTAGTGCGGCGCCGGAGTCGCCCCTCGGGTTTGCAGCGCGGGCGGAATTTCTCGGGCCAGAAAGTCGTAGACGATTCGCAACAGCGGATTCGAGCAGATCTCGCGGTGCACCGCCAGCCAGCAAGGCAGCGGCGGAATCGCGAGCTCGGGCAACAGGGCCACGACACCCGGCGATTGCCTGATCGTGTAGTCGGCGATGAAGCCGACGCCCGCGCCCTCCGCCACCAGCCGCGCATACGCCACCTGGTCGTCGGTACGGAACGCGAAGTCGGCGCGCGACAGCGGCACGCCGAGCCGGGCGAA
>JAYSMB010000279.1:0-4834 GCA_043725065.1 Burkholderiales bacterium | reverse complement strand
GTAGATCTTGGACGCGGGAATCGAGGTGCCCGAGTTCAGGTGGCCGATCACGCCGTTGACCTTGGCGTCGACCAGCTTGTTGGCGACGGACGTGCCCTGCTTCGGATCGCCCGCGTCGTCTTCGGCGAGGAGCTCGAACTGGGCCTTCTTGCCGCCGATGGTGACGCCCTTGGCGTTCAGCTCGTCGATCGCCATGCGGGCGCCGTTCTCGTTGTCTTTGCCGAGGTGGGCGATGCCGCCGCTGGTCGGGCCGACATGGCCGATCTTGACGACCAAGTCCTGCGCCGAAACGGCGCCGCTGAACATTACCACCGCCGCTGCGGCGATCACGTTGAATCTGAGTTGCATGCAATACCTCCGGTTTGAAATAGTCGTCGGGTCAGCGTGTGGGCGCCCGAAGCGCGAGACGATACCGCAAATGGGGTGCCATCCCGAATCGGGATTTACATCGACAACGCAAACCCAGCCCGTCGACCCCGGGGGCCGGTACGGTCAGCGGTCTTCGCGGCGTGCCAGCTCCTGCGCTACCGAGCGGGCGACGGCATCGCGGAGGGCTGCCGTCAACTCCTTGCGGGCATCGCGGATCAGTGCGTCCGCCGCGCGCGCCAGCACCGGCGCCAGCGCCTCGCGCAGGCGCACTTCGAGCATGAGGTCGATCTGCCGCTGCAAATCGACGAGAACGCGCTGGGTCAGCTGCGCTTCATCGATCGGCGCGGCCGGCTCCAGCGGGGCAGCGATGGCCGTCAGCGAGGCGGACGGCACGGCTGACGCACCCGCAGCCACCGGCGCAAACGCGGGCGCGATCGGCGCCTGACCCGGCCACGGCACCACCTCGGTCAGGGTCGGAATCCCGCCGGGCGGGCCGCGGCCCGGCCCGGACATGCTCACGAAACCACCTCGTGCCGATCGATCACGTAGCCGCGGTCGGCGTAGCTTTTCCAGCGCTCGCGGGCGCTGACGCGATCGGCCGGGTCGGTCGTCACCACCTCGATCAGGCGCTCGAAGGTCTCGAATCCACGCGGCGCGGCGGTGCCTAGATTGACAAGCGCGACGTGTACCGGCGCGGCCAGCGGATCGGGCGCCAGCCAGACCGTCGTGGCGTGCAGCCGCGCCGGAACCGTATCCGCCTCGCTGGCCCACGCATGGGCGACGAACTCGGTCGGCCCGAGCGCCCAGAGCTCCCGATCGAGTTCGGCGAGTAGATCCTTCGGGCCGGTGACGGCGACAGACGACGCCTGCCGCACCGCCTTTCGAAGCAGCCGGCAGGCGTAGCCGGTACCGTTCGGCGCGTTGAAGTGAAAGCGGATCTCGGTCATCGACGGATCGGCCGCGATCTCGGCACCGACATCAGCTCGCGTGGCCGAGCACGAAGTGCGTGAGCAGGCCGACCGGCCGCCCGGTCGCGCCCTTGGCGGCGCCCGACTTCCAGGCCGTGCCGGCGACGTCGAGATGGGCCCACGGGTACTTGGCGGTGAACCGGCGCAGGAACATCGCCGCGGTGATCGCCCCGCCCGGCCGGCCGCCGACGTTGCCCATGTCGGCGAAGTTGCTCTTCAGCGCCTCGTCGTACTCGTCTTCCAACGGCATCCGCCAGCAGGGATCGAGCGCGGCCTGACCGGCTGCGAGCAGCTTGCCCGCCACGGCGTCGTCGGCGCTGAACAGTCCCGAGTTGTGATGGCCGAGCGCGACGACGCAGGCACCGGTCAAGGTCGCGATGTCGACGACGACCGCCGGCTTGAATCGCTCGGCGTAGGTCAGCGCGTCGCACAGGATCAGGCGACCCTCGGCGTCGGTGTTGAGGATCTCGACCGTCTGGCCCGACATGCTCTTGACAACGTCGCCCGGCTTGACCGCGGTGCCGCTCGGCATGTTCTCGCAGGTCGGGATGAGACAGACCAGGTTGAGCCTGGGCTTGAGCGTGGCGATCGCGTGCAACGTGCCGAGCACGCTTGCCGCGCCGCCCATGTCGAACTTCATCTCGTCCATCTCGCCGGCCGGCTTGATCGAAATGCCACCGGTGTCGAAGGTGATGCCCTTGCCGACGAGCACGATCGGCGCCTGACCCTTGGCCGCGCCGTGGTAGCGGGCGACGATGAAGCGCAGCGGCTCGGCGGAGCCTTGCGAGACGGCAAGGAACGCGCCCATGCCGAGCTTTTCGACGGCCTTCTTGTCGAGCACATCGACGTCGAGGTCGAAGGTCTTGCCGATCTTTTTGGCCTGCTGGCCGAGCCAGGTCGGCGTGCATTCGTTGCCGGGCCGGTTGCCGAACTCGCGCGCCAGGGTCACGCCTTCGGCGATCGCGGCGCCACGCGTGAGGCCGGCCTGCACCGCCTTCGCGTCGGCTTTCTGGCACAGCAGCGTCAGCGACTTCGGTGCCCACGCGGCCGGTGCGCTCGGCTTGCTGTGCCGGTACAGATAGGTAGCGTCGGCAAGCGCGAGAACAGATGCCTCGGCGTGACCTTCGCTCAACGTTCCGGTGCCCGCCCAGCCGAGGGCGACGCTCTTCGCGCCGCTGGCCTTGAGCGCGGCAAATGCGCGGACAGCGGCCGCCTTGAACGACTTGGCCGAGGTATCGGCGGCCACCGAGACCACGACCCGTTTCGCCGCGACGCCGGCGGGCCGATGCAGGTACAGCGTCTTGCCCTTCTTCAGCGTGAGGTCACCCTGCTCGACAGCGTCGGTGAGCAGGTTGACCAGCGGGGCGCCGAGCCCGGGATCGATCGACTCGCCGGCGACCACGAGGATCAGGCCGTCGAACTCGAGCTTGTTGAGGCTTTGCGCTGTAACGATGCGATGACCGAAGTCCATAATTCCCGGAGCAGTGAACAAGCGAACGATGTTATTCGATTCCACTTTGCGCCGGGAGCTGGCGCGCAACTTCGGCGGGACGCTGGTGGTGATCATCACGATCGTTCTGACGATCATGTTCATCCGAACGCTCGGCCAGGCCGCGCTCGGGCGCGTGAGTCCGCAGGACGTGGCTTTGCTGCTGGCCTACGTCGGCCTCGGCCACCTGCCGACCATGCTTGCGCTCTCGCTCTTCGTCGCCGTCGTCGCGACCTTGTCGCGCATGTACCGCGGCAGCGAGATGACGATCTGGTTCGCCAGCGGTGTCTCGCTCTCGCGTTTCGTGCGGCCGGTGCTGCGCACGAGCTGGCCGGTGCTGCTCCTGATCGCCCTGCTCGCCCTGTTCGTCTGGCCCTGGCAGAACCAGCGCAGCGCCGAATTGGCGGACAAGTTCGAGCGCCGCTCCGATCTTTCGCGGGTCGCGCCGGGTCAGTTCCAGACTTCCGGCGACGGCCAGCGCACGTTCTTCTTCGAAGGCAGCGCGAGCGACGCATCGACCGGCCGCAACGTCTTCATCGTCGCTTCGCATGGGGGCGTCGAATCGGTGACCACGGCAAGAAGCGGCCGCATCGAAAGCGAAGGCGACAGTCGCTTCGTCGTCCTGAGCAAGGGGCAGCGCAACGAGCAAGACGCGGCCAGCGGCGAGAAGACGCTGTCGCGCTTCGACACCTACCGCTCGTTGGCCGGAGATCGCGTGTCCGACGCGCGCGACGGCCTGCCACCGAAGGCGCGGCCCAGCATCCAGCTGGTGCGCGAACCGACGGCTGCGAACCAGGGCGAGCTGGTGTGGCGGCTGGGCCTCGTGCTCGCGGGCGCCAACATGCTGCTGCTCGGCATCGGCATGTCGGCTTCGAACCCGCGCCATGCGAGCAACTGGAATCTGTTGTTCGCCCTGCTCGGCTTTTTTGCTTACTACAACCTCATCAACCTGACCCAGGCCTGGGTCGCTTCGGGGCGGGTCGGCATGGGGGCGGCGCTGCTCGTCGCGCACGGCGGTGCGTTCGCGATCGGCTTGCTGCTGCTCTGGTGGCGCGAGCACGGCACCAGCCGTGTCGTCGTGGCGCGGCGCCGTAAGCGGCCACGAGCCGTCGCGGTGCCGGACGCCGCATGAGGACAGTGCGCAGGCTCTTCTACGCCGACATCGCATCCGCCGTCGCCTTCGTCGCGCTCGCCTTCCTCGCCCTGTTCTTCTTCATCGATTTCGTCGACGAGCTGGGTGGCATCGGCCAGCGCGGCTACACCGCCGTGCACGCCGCGGCCTACTCGCTGCTTCTCGCGCCGGGCCACTTCTACGAACTGATGCCACTGGCCGTGCTGATCGGCTCCATCTACGCATTGGCGCGCCTGGCGCAATCGTCGCAGTACACGATTCTGCGCACCGGCGGCCTCGGCCCCGGCCGGGCCCTCTGGCTCCTGACCAGCCTGGCGCTGGTGTTCGGCGTGATCACCTTCGTCTTCGGCGACTACCTGGCGCCGATTACCGAGCGCCTTGCGAGCCAGCTGCACGCCGCTTTCAGCGGCAGCCTCAAGCTCGAGCGCTCGGGCGCCTGGATCAAGGAGCACGCAGCCACGCCGGCCGGAGAGCGCAGCTACTCGATCAACGTCGGCTCGGCCGAGGGCGGCACCGTTCTGCACAACGTGCGGATCTTCGAGTTCGACGCCGACGGGCGCCTCCTCGAACGCACCAGCGCGGCAGAAGCGAAGGTCGGCAAGGGCGGCACCTGGGCCCTTGCCGACGTTGCCGTCACGCGCTGGGTCGAATCAGGAGCCGATTCCACCGTGAAGGAGCAAAAGCTCGCCACGCTCGAGTGGAAGAGCATGCTCTCGCCCCAGGTCGTCGCCGCTGCCGTGCTCCCGGTCACGACGATGTCGACGCTCGACCTCTGGCGCTACATCGGCCACCTCGACGACAACGAGCAGACCGCGCAAGTGCAGAAGATCCAGTTCTGGAAGCGCGCACTCTATCCATTTGCCTGCCTGGTCATGA
>JAYSMB010000278.1:0-5082 GCA_043725065.1 Burkholderiales bacterium | reverse complement strand
CTCGAACTGTCCTGACCAGGAGATCGAATAGGCCGGCGGCAGCGCGACCTTTTGCGCCACCGCACGTTGCATGTCTTGCACTGCTGACCGGAGATCCCGGCCGCGGATGTCGACGTAGACCCAACCCGACAGCCGGGCGTTCTCGCTCCGAAGCATCGGCGGTCCGTCGGTGATGCGAACGTCGGCGACGTCGGACAACACCAGGCGGGCACCTCGTTCGGTGACGATGGGCAAGCTGCGCAGCTTGTCCAGTGAATCGCGGATCTCGCGCGGGTAGCGCACGTTGATCGGAAAGCGCTGCAGGCCTTCGACCGTCTCCCCGATGTTTTCGCCACCGACGGCTGTGCTGATGACCGACTGGACGTCGGCGATGTTCATGCCGAAACGCGCGGCCTCGTCCCGCTTGATGTTCACGTCCACGTAGCGGCCGCCGGTCAAGCGTTCCGCCAGTGCGCTGGAGACGCCCGGGACGTCCTTCAGTGCCCGCTCGATCTCGCCGGTCACACGGTCGATCGTCGCCAGATCGGCGCCCGCCACCTTCACCCCGACGGGGCTCTTGATGCCGGTGGCCAACATGTCGATCCGGTTTCGAATCGGCGGCACCCAGATGTTGGACAAGCCGGGGACCTGGACGATGCGATCGAGCTCCTCGACCAGCCTGTCTTGGGTCATGCCGGCGCGCCACTGGGCGCGCGGCTTGAACTGGATGGTCGTCTCGAACATCTCGAGCGGTGCCGGATCGGTCGCTGTCTCGGCGCGGCCGGCCTTGCCGAAAACGCTGACCACTTCCGGAACCGTCTTGATGAGGCGGTCGGTCTGCTGCAGCAATTCCGCCGCCTTGCCGGCGGAGAGCCCTGGCAGTGCGGAGGGCATGTACAGCAGGTCGCCTTCGTCGAGCGGCGGCATGAATTCGCCGCCGATATGCCGCAGCGGCCAGAGGCTGAGCACCAGTGCCAGAGCCGCGACCATCAACGTCAGCTTGGGCCAACGCAGCACGGCGTCGAGCATCGGCCGATAAACCGCGATCAGGAAGCGGTTGAGCGGGTTGGCCCGCTCGTCCGGAATCTTGCCTCGTACCAGGTAGCCCATGAGGACGGGGATCAGCGTCACCGACAACCCGGCGGCGGCAGCCATCGCGTAGGTCTTGGTGAAGGCCAAAGGCGAGAACAGCCGCCCCTCCTGCGCTTCCAGCGTGAAGACCGGAATGAACGACAGCGTGATGATCAGCAGGGAGAAGAAGAGTGCCGGTCCCACTTCGACGGCCGAATCGGTGATGACGCGCCAATGCGCTTCCCCGCCCAACGCTTCACCCGGGTGCTCGTGCTTCCACCGCTCGAGGTGCTTGTGGGCGTTCTCGATCATCACGACGGCAGCGTCCACCATCGCGCCGATCGCGATCGCGATGCCGCCGAGCGACATGATGTTGGCGTTGACGCCTTGATACCGCAGCGCGATGAAGGCGGCCAGGATGCCGATCGGCAGCGACACGATTGCGACGAAGGCCGAGCGCAGGTGGAAAAGGAAGATGAAGCAGACCACTGCGACGACTGAAAATTCTTCGACCAGTTTGTGGCTCAGGTTGTCGACCGCGCGTTCGATCAGGCTCGAGCGGTCGTAGGTCGGAACGATCTCGACGCCTCTTGGCAGGCTGGCCTGCAAGGTCTTCAGTTTCTCTTTCACCGCGGCGATCGTTTCGAGCGCGTTCTTGCCAGAGCGCATCACGATCACGCCGCCGACCGCCTCGCCTTCGCCGTCGAGCTCGCCGATGCCGCGTCGCATCTCGGGTCCGATCTGAATGCGCGCGACGTCGCCCAACCGCACGGACACGCCGGCGTCGGTCGTCATCAAAGGGACCTTCTTGAAGTCCTCGAGGCCTCGCAGGTACCCCGACGCTCGCACCATGTATTCCGCTTCGCCGAGCTCCAGCACCGATCCGCCAGCCTCCTGGTTGGACTTCTGAATCGCGTCGACGACCTTGCTCTGCGGGATCTTGTAGGCAGCGAGCTTGTCGGGATCGAGGACGACCTGGTATTGCCGCACCATGCCGCCCACCGATGCGACCTCGGCGACGTTGGGCACGGTCTTCAGTTCGTACTTTAGAAACCAGTCCTGCAGCGCGCGCAGCTGGCCGGCGTCTTGCGTGCCGCCGCGGTCGATCAGCGAGTACTGGTAGATCCAGCCGACTCCCGTCGCGTCAGGCCCGAGCGACGTCTTGGCACTCGGCGGCAGGCGCGATTGCACCTGGTTCAGATACTCGAGGACGCGCGTGCGCGCCCAATAGAGATCGGTGCCGTCCTCGAACAGCACGTAGACAAAAGAATCGCCGAAGAACGAATAGCCGCGCACCGTTTTCGCGCCCGGCACGGAGAGCATGGTCGTCGTGAGCGGGTAGGTGATTTGATTCTCGACGATGCGCGGCGCCTGACCCGGCCAGGTGGTGCGGATGATCACTTGCACGTCCGAGAGGTCGGGCAGCGCATCGAGCGGCGTACGCATGACCGAATACACGCCCCACGCGCTCACCATCAGCGTGGCCAGCAACACCAGGAAGCGGTTGGCGATCGACCAGCGGATGAAGCGGGCGATCACGGCTTGCTTCCGGAGGCGATGGCAGCGGGCGCACTGGCGCCGGGCGGCATCGGCGTGACGGCCGTCAATTGCGGCAAGCCTTCCTTGTCGATGAAGAATTCGAAGCCGACACGGTCGCCGGCCTTGAGGTTGCGCGGCGCGCCGCCCGGCGGCAGCTTGAAGTCCATCGTCATCGCCGGCCACTTCATGCTGGCGATGGGGCCGTGCGACAAGGTCAGCGCGTCTTTGCCGACGCGTTCCACCTTGGCTTCGCCGACGTTCTTCGGGGCGGCCGTTGCCGGCACGGGCGAGGCGGCGCGAGCCGCGATCGGCGCCGAATCGGCGCCATTGTTCAGGCGAGCCTCGATCCCCCGCAGGCTGGCCTCGGAGTCGATCAGGAACTGCGAGGACACGATGACGCGCTGGCCCGCTTGCAGGCCGCTCTTGATCTCGGTCTGATCGCCACTTTCGATGCCCGATTCGACCTCGACCGGCCGGAACCGCCCGTTCGCCTCTGCGAGCATGACGACGGTGCGCCGTCCCGTCTGGATGATCGCTTCGGTCGGCACCAGGAGCGCCTTCTCGGGCCTCATGTCCATGAATTGCATCTGCACGAACATGCCGGGCACCAGCCGGCCACCCGGGTTCGACAGCTCGACGCGGGCCTTGAGCGTGCGCGTCGCCGCGGCGACTTCCGGCAGGATCGCCTCCACCTTGCCGTCCAGGATCACGCCAGGAGCGGCCGCGCTTCGCGCCTGCACTTTCGCGCCGGGCCGCAGCAGCGCCGACTGGCTCTCCGGCACCTCGGCGTTGGCCCACACGGTCGACAGGCCGTTGATCCGGAAGAGCGTCGCCCCGGACGTCACCGTCATGCCCTCTCGCACCAGCAGCTCGACGACGACGCCGCCGATCGGCGCGACGATGGTGATCCGCGGCTGGGTCCTACCGGTTCGTTCGACGAGGCGAATCTGCTCGTCGCTCATGCCGACCTGGCGCATTCGCTGGCGTGCACCGTCGACCAGGACCGCGAGGTCCGTGCCTTTCATGCGCTGAACCGAAAGGAACTCCTCCTGCGCGGCGATCCAGTCGGGGAGGTAGAGATCGACCAGCGGCTGGCCTTTGGTCACGCGGTCGAGCGTCGCCCGCGCACGCAGCCGTTCGACAAAGCCGGTCGCGCGCGCCTGCACGATCGCCTGATCGCGCTCGTTGAAGGCGATGCTGCCGACCGCGGACACCTGCGGTGACAACGTCCCTTCCGTGACCAACGCGGTGCGCAGGCCCAGGTTCTGCTGGATGCGGGGGCTGACAGTGATGTCGCCCTGATCGCTTTCGCTGTCGGCATAGACCGGCGACATCATCATGTCCATGAACGGCGACTTGCCGGGCTTGTCGAACTTGCTCGCCGGCACCATGGGGTCGTGGTAGTAGAGGATCTTCTTGCCCGTGACCGGGTCCACGTCGCCGGCCTTCAAACCGGCCTGGACATGGCGGCGAGTCGCTTCCTGGCCTTCTGCCGCGCTCGGCGGGCCCAAGGTCGTGGTGCGCGTTGCCGGCGAGCCGGAGACGCCCGCGCGCCCGGGCGAACCCATGCCCATTCCTCGGGTCATGCCCAGGGAGTAGAGACCATCGCCGCCGGCAACAACAAGCGCGACGCCTGCCAGGCAGAACCACAAGATTTGACGTTTCATGGGGTTCCCCTGGGAACGAGGTAGTTCAATTTCGCCCAGAGCCGCGCGGTTTCCATTTCTAGACGCAGGCGCTCCAGGCGGACGTCGATTTCGCCGCGTCGAGACTCGAGAACGGCGCCGAGCGAGGCGCTCGCACCTCGGTATGCCGCGACGGCGGCACGCGTCCGCTCCGCGGCCAACGGCACGAGCGAGTTGTCGTAGCGAACGAGGCGAGCGCGGTTGCTCCGCCACTCCTGCCACATCGCCAGATCCTCGGCGACGCGCATGCGGCCGGCTTCCTCGCGCTCGGCACGCCGCTGCTCGAGCGTAGCCAGCTTCGCGGAGACTGCCCGGTCCTGGCGATTCGACTGATCCCACTGCAGCGGCACAGAGAGGGTGATCGACAGGTAGTTGGAGTAGGCCGGCCCGCTCTGGCTATACATCAGGCCGACGCTCACGTCCGGCTTCTTGTCGGCGCGGGCGACTTCGACGTCGGCCTGCGCCATATCCTCCATCTTCTGCAGGAGGGCGAGTTCTGGGTGGTGCGCCAGGAGCATGTCGAGGTCGTCCGGCCGGAAATCGACCATCGCCAATGAAGGAATCGCAGCGAGAGGCTCGCTCGAGGCTAGGCCGATCCAGCGCGCGAGCTGCGTCTTCGCCGTCGCGATCTGGCGTTCGCTCTGATCGATTCGGTCTTCGATCGAGGCTGCTGCCGAGCGCGCGGCGAATAGATCGCTCTGCGAGCCACGGCCGCCACGATACGCAGCGTCGGAGGCATCGATCTGAAGGTGCGCCTCGTCACGCTGGCTCACGAGCACGTCGCGCGCTCGCTCTTGGTAGTAGCGCT
>JAYSMB010000277.1:0-3546 GCA_043725065.1 Burkholderiales bacterium | reverse complement strand
GCCCTGCGTGCAGGCCTTGATCGACGCCAACGGCGCGCTCCAGTACGACAACGAGTTCACCAACTGGTCGCTGGTCATGGTGCTGATGCGCGACAAGTATTCGGAGACCGTGGCGCTCGGCATCCTCGACGACGCGCGCATGGCCGCCGACTACGAGCTGGTCAAGACCTACATCGGCCTCGACGCGCCGTTCGACGTGAAGGTGGCCTACACCAACGAGTTCCTCGACCGTTCGATCAAGATGCCGAAGTGACCCGCGATGCGGGTCATCCTGAACGCAGTGAAGGATCTCGTGGGCCGGGATCCTTCGCTTCGCTCAGGATGACAATGTCGACATGAGCATTCTTGCGCCGCGCATCAAAACGACCGTCGTCGGCTCGTACCCGGTGCCGGAGTGGCTGCTCGCCGCGCCCTCCGAGCAGGGCCTGATCGACGCGACCCGGGTCGTCATCGCCACGCAGGAGGCCGCCGGCGTCGACGTCGTTTGCGACGGCGAGCTCTACCGCTTCGACCTCAACCATCCCGAGACCAACGGGATGATCGAGTACTTCGTGCGGCCGATGCGGGGCGTGCGCTACGCGATGACCTTCGACGAGGTCATGGCCTACCGTGCCTTGCCCGGCATGCGCTTTCGCACCCGACCGCCCGGCGTCGTCGACGGGCCGATCTCGAGCGGCACGCTCGACCTGCCGCTGGCCTGCCAGCGCGCTTCGGCGCTGGCGAGCAAGACCTTCAAGTTCACCGTGACCGGCCCGCACATGCTGGCCAAGACATTGCTCAACCGCTACTACGGCGACACGGCCGAGCTCGCGCATGCGATCGCCGACGTGCTGGCCGAGCAGGTGCGTCACCTAGACGCCGACGTGGTGCAGCTCGACGAGGCCAACCTGCCCGGCCACTCCGAGGAATGGCAGTGGGCGGCATCGGCGATGAACCGGGTGCTCGACGCGGTGCCGGGCACGCCGGCCGTGCACCTGTGCTTCGGCAACTATGGCGGGCAGAGCGTGCAGAGCGGCACCTGGGACCAGCTCATGCGATACCTCAACGCGCTGCACGCCGACCACGTGGTGCTGGAATGCGCGCACCGGCCGCCGGAAGAGCTGGCGGTGTTCAAGGACCTGAGGGCGGACATCGGCTTCGGCCTCGGCGTCGTCGACATCAAGGCGAACGAAGTCGAGTCGGCCGACGCCGTCGCGCGGGCGATCGATCGTGCCGAACGGCTGCTGGGCGCCGGCCGCGTCAAGTACATCCACCCCGACTGCGGCTTCTGGATGCTGAAGCGCTCGATCGCCGACGCCAAGATCCGCGCCCTCGCCAAGGGCCGCGATCTGTTCGAAGGTCACGTCATCTGACAGCTGTCATCCTGAACGAAGTGAAGGATCTCGCCGTCGCCGGGATCCTTCGCTGCGCTCAGGATGACACGAAGGGTGGTACGGCCCTTCAGCCTGGTCCGGCGAACCGGTCGCGCAAGGCTTGCGTGCCGTTGCGCAGGACACCGAGGTCGCTGCCGACGGCGACGAAGCGCGCGCCCATCGCCAGATAGCGTCGCGCGTCGGCTTCCACCGGCGCGAGGATGCCGATCGACTTGCCGATTGACTTGACCGCGTCGAACACGGCGCCGATCGCAGCCTGCGCCGCGGGATGGTTCGGATTGTTGAGGTGGCCGAGCGCGGCCGAAAGATCCGAAGGGCCGACGAACACGCCATCGACCCCATCGACCGCCGAGATCTCGGCCGCCGCGGCGATCCCCTTGCGGCTCTCGATCTGCACCAGCACGCAGATCTGCTCGTCGATCCCTTCGAAATAGCCTGCGACGGTGCCGAAGCGATTGCTCCGCTGCGAGACCGAGACGCCGCGAATCCCTTTCGGCGGATAGCGCGTCGCCTCCACCGCGCGGCGCGCATCGTCGGCGCTTTCGACCATCGGGATCAGGAAGTTGTAGAAGCCGGCGTCGAGCAGGCGCTTGATCTCGACCACGTTGTTCGAGGCCGGCCGGGCGACCGGCGCGCTGGCGCTGTCCTTGAGCGCCATCAGTTGCGGAATGAAAGTCGTGACGTCGTTGGGCGAGTGCTCGGCGTCGAGCAGCAGCCAGTCGAAACCGGCGATGCCCAGCACCTCGGTCGTGAGCGGATTGGCGAGCGAGCACCAGCAGCCGATCAGCGTCTCGCCGGCGAGCAGGCGCTGGCGAAACGAGTTCGGGAACGTGCGGTACGGGGCGGCAGGCGTCGGCATCGCAATCCTTGTTCGGTTTGTTCTATTCGAGTTCCAGCGTCGGTCGGCTCGGTAGTCATCGTACAACCTGCTCCGCGCGCCCGAATTTACGGCAACTGCCCGGCGCGGCGGCGCCGCGCGCGGCTGTTCGCGAGGTGGGTGCGCATGGCTGCGCGCGCAGCTTCGCTGTCGCGGCCGGCGATCGCGTCGAGAATCGACCCATGCTCGGCGTTGACGCGGTGCAAGTAGGCCCGACGCTCGTCGACCGAAGCGGCGGAAGGGTCGAGCCGGGCGCGCGGAATGATGGCTGTGCCGAGCGTCTGGACCAGGCTTTCAAAGTGGGCGTTCTGGGTCGCGCGGGTGATCTCGAGGTGGAAGCGAAAGTCGGGGCCGATCGCGTCTTGCCCGGCCTCAACCGCATGCGTGAAAGCGGCCAGCGCCTGTCGCATGATCTCGAGATTGCCGCTGGTGCGACGCAGCGCCGCCAAACCCGCCGCCTCGGTCTCGACACCGATGCGCAGCTCGAGCATCGCGACCACGTCGTGCAACGTGGCGAGCTGGTCGGCGCGGATCCGGAACACGGCCGAATCGGCGCGGCCGGTGACGAAAGTGCCGACACCGTGGCGGGTCTCGACCAGCGACGATGCCTGCATCTTGGAGAGCGCTTCGCGGATCACGGTGCGGCTGACGCCGAACTCGCCCATCAGGGCGGCTTCGGTCGCCAGCTTGGCGCCGGGAGCGAGCCGGCCATCGCGGATCTGATCCGACAATTCATCGACCACGCCGAGCGCAAGGCTCTTCGGGCGGCGGCGTTCAACTAAGGCGAAATCGTTCATCGTCGGGGCGTTTGCCTGCCAGTTGTACGACATCAGACAACCGAGCGCAAGGGGCACTTTCGCCGATGCACGCAAGTCTCTGGCGGCCCATCATCGCGGCCCATGGCCAGCGCCCCGTCTTCGACTTCTGCCGCCTCGGCCGCGACCGCGCCGCGCTTCTACCGCCTGCTGCTCACCGGCGCCGCGGGTGGCCTCGGCAAGGTGCTGCGGCCGCGCCTGAAGCGGCTGTGCCGCGTGCTGCGCGTCAGCGACATCGTGGCCATGGACGCGGCCGGCGACGGCGAGGAAGTCGTCGTCGCGCCCTTGCAGGATGGCGCCGCCGTGCACACTCTCGTCGCAGGCGTCGACGCGATCGTCCATCTCGGCGGCGTCTCGGTCGAAGGACCGTTCGAGCCGATCCTGCAGTCCAACATCGTCGGCGCCTGGAACCTCTACGAAGCGGCGAGGAAGCACGGCACGAAGCGCGTCGTCTTCGCCAGCTCGAACCACGTCACCGGCT
>JAYSMB010000276.1:0-3417 GCA_043725065.1 Burkholderiales bacterium | reverse complement strand
GTGCGAAAGAACCAGCGCCGCGCGCCCGAGACCTCGAACGGCTGCCAGCCGCCGATCGGCTGGGCCAGTCGATCGGCGACGGCGTAGAGCGCGAGCGGATTCATGCCCATGCCGACATGGCTGGCCGGCACTTCGATGTTCTCGGTCAGTGGACCGGGCTCGTTCAGGCTGCAGCGCCAGGAGACGATGCCGTCGCTGCGCGAAAAGATCGAGGTCGTCGGCACCGGCGGCGTCTGCCGGATCTGCTCCATCATTCTGGGATCGCCGACCCTGGCGCCGGTCAGCCATTCGTAGATTCGCCAGGCGTTGGTCGAATGCGGATGGCCGGTGAATGGCGTGCCGAGCGTGATCACGCAGCGCGCCAGTTCGGGCTGTTGCTTGGCCATCTCGCGGGCATAGATGCCGCCCAGGCTCCAACCGATCAGGCTCACCGACTGGCCGGTGCGATCGGCCAGGGCGCGGATGTCGGCGGCGCAGCGCTCGAGCACGCCGCGTCGCGGCCCGGCGTTGATGCCTTGCCCCCAGGCCTGCGTGATGTAGCCGAGGCTGCGCAGGAAGCGACGCAGCGGCAAGGTCGTGAGGTCGTTGGCGGCCATGCCGGGAAACACCATCACCGGATGCCCGTCGCCGCGCGCCAGCGTGCGCAGCCACGGATAGGCGGCGAGCATCGAAAAGTATTCCACCGGCGCCCGCGCCTCCAGAAGCATGAGCAGCGCACCGGGCGGCCGCGGCTTGTCGTTCGGGGTCGATGCTGCGTTCAGGCGAGGTCTCGGCATGCGCGGGTGGCGGAAGAAAAGCGTGCGGCATGGTAGCCGCTCGACCCGGCCAGAGCTGAGGCGCTCGCCCTACGCGTGATGTCGCCCGGGTGACACCGAAGGCGCGTGTTCGCGGGCCCTTAACGCGCGCGTCGCAAGGCGAACGACTCGTTGGCGACAAGCGCGCCGATGACGAGCACGCCACCCGCAAGCACCTGCGGGCCGGGCACTTCGTTGGCGCCCAGCCAGGCCCAGGTCACGCCGAAGACGATCTCGAGCAACGACAGCAATGCCGCTTCCGGCGCGCTGAGAGCGCGCGCCGCCGCGACCGCGATCAGGCACGGGATCGCCAGCTGGGCAACGCCGAGCCAGGCCAGCAGCGCGAGGTCGTGCCCAGAAGCGGTGAACGGCAATGAAGGCACGAGGCTGACCAGGCTCGACTCGACGGCGCCGATCAACACAGCGGGCAGCAAGTCAGCGCCACCGGCGCCGCCTTTCTGGATCACGGTCCAATTGACCGCGGCGGCGATCGGCACGCCGAGCGCGATCGCCGTTCCGGCGAGCTGGCGCATGTCGGCAGCAGCGACCTGATTGGCATACATCCACGCGATGCCGACACCGGCAACGACGACAGCGCCCCAGGTCCGCACCGGTAAGCGATGGCCGAGCGCCACCCGCGCCACGACGGCGGTGAGCAGCGGCGCGATCGCCATCGTCACCAGCACGTTGGCCACCGTGGTCATCGTGATCGCGACCATGAACGCGGTGAACATCACTGCCCAGCACAGGCCCGAGAGCCACAGCGTGGCGCCGCCCGAGCGCAGCGTCTTCGCCAGTGGCCGCCAGCCGCGCAGCCATCCGAGCAGGACGACGAGCGCGACGGCGTTGAAGAAGCTGCGCCAGAAGGTTGCCTCGAAGCTGCCGGCGGAGTCGAGGTGGCGCGTCACCACGCCTGCCATGCTCCAGAGGAGCGCGGCGAAGATCATCGCGAGGACGGCTCGCGGGTGCGTCAACTCAGTAGTCACTTCCCGCGCTGCCCGGCGCGAGGTTGTCGAATTTCGTGAGCGGCTTCAGGAAGGTGAGCTTGAAGGTGTCGGTCGGGCCGTTGCGCTGCTTGGCGATGATGATCTCGGCCACGCCTGGCTCCTTGCTGGGAGTCGGACCCTCCAGCTTGTGGTAGTAGTCGTCGCGGTAGATGAACATGATGACGTCGGCATCCTGCTCGATCGCGCCCGACTCGCGCAGGTCGCTCATCATCGGCCGCTTGTCGGTGCGCGACTCGACGCCGCGGTTGAGCTGCGAGACCGCGATCAGCGGGCACTTCAGCTCCTTGGCCAGCGACTTCAGGGCGCGCGAGATCTCGCCGACCACGGTGGCACGGTTCTCTTCGCTCGTCTCCGAGCTGCCGCTCATGAGCTGCAGGTAGTCGACCACGATCAGGCCGAGCTGGCCGCACTGGCGTGCCTGTCGGCGCGCCCGCGCGCGCAATTCGCTGGGGCTGAGCGAGCCGCTCTCGTCGATGAAAAGGCTGACCTTGCCGAGCTTCTCGACCGCTTCGGACATGCGCCCCCACTCGTCGTCGCGCAGGGCGCCGGTGCGCAGGCGCTGCTGGTCGATCCGTCCGAGCGAGCCGACCATCCGCAAGGCGAGTTGCGAGGCGCCCATTTCCATAGAGAAGACGACGACAGGCAAGCCCTCCTTGACGGCGACATGCTCGGCGATGTTGAGCGCCAGTGCGGTCTTGCCCATCGACGGGCGCGCCGCCAGCACGATCAGGTCGCCCGCTTGAAGACCGGCGGTCAGGCGGTCCAGGTCATAGAAGCCGGTGCGAACGCCGGTCACTTCCTCGGCGCCGTTCTCGTGCAGTTCGTTGACGCGATCGATCAGCTGCACGACCAGCTGGTCCATGCTCTGGAAGCCTTGCCGCGACTTCGAACCTTCTTCACCGATGCGAAAGATCTTGCCTTCGGCCTCGTCGAGGATCTGAGCGACCGGGCGGCCCTGCGGATTGAAGGCGCTGGTGGCGATCTCGTCGCTCGCGGCGACGAGTTTGCGCAGCACCGAGCGCTCGCGCACGATCTCGGCGTAGCGGCGGATGTTGGCCGCGCTCGGCACGCTTTGCGCCAGCGCATTCAGGTAGGCCAGGCCGCCGCATTCTTCGGCCTTGCCGAGGCTTTGCAGCTGCTCGAAGACGGTGATGACGTCGGCCGGCTTGGTCGCGTTGACCAGCACGGCCATGGCCGTGAATATCAGCCGGTGCTCGTACCGGTAGAAGTCGGATTCGGTCAGCAAGTCGCCGACCCGGTCCCACGCGCCGTTGTCGAGCAGCAGGCCGCCCAGCACGCTCTGCTCGGCCTCGATGGATTGGGGTGGGACGCGCAGGCGCGCCACGTCCTCATCACGAGTTTCGCCACGGCTGGGGAGTGCTGAATCGAAGACGGTCGTCATTGGGTTCGATGCTACGGAGAACTGCTTGAAAACGCATCGCACAACCCTGTGCATGGGTTGTGGATAACGCAGAAATTTGTAGCGGAAATAAAAAAGGCCCGGCGAACCGGGCCCTTCTGAAATTCATGCAGGCACGCGGCCCGCATTCGATCTCTTAGTCTTGCTCGGCAACCACTTGCACCGTGACGTCGACGACGACGTCCGTGTGGGCGGC
>JAYSMB010000275.1:0-3421 GCA_043725065.1 Burkholderiales bacterium | reverse complement strand
CTGGCTCTTCATCGACATCAGCCGCTACGTCGTCGCGTCGCGCTGGCCGAGCTTCGTCTCGCGCTCGGCCTCGGGCGGCGGCGAGTGGCCGGGCTGGGCCTGGATGATCGTCATCGTCGTCGTCGGCGCGATCCTCGGGTATGCGGCCGGCAACGAGATCGCCAACCGGATCACCGGCTTGGCGCTGCCGGGCCCGTTCAACGCCAGCCTGCGCGAGATGATGTCGCTGCTCGTCCTGGCGCTCGTGCCGGCGGTGAGCATCACCTACTTCTTCCAGTCGCGCGAAGTCATCGCCATGCAGCGCGCCGCGGTCGAGCGCGCCGAGCGCCAGGCCGCCGAGCAGCAGCTGAAGCTGCTCGAGTCGCAGCTCGAGCCGCACATGCTCTTCAACACACTCGCGAACCTGCATGCGCTGATTCCCGTCGATCCGGCGCGCGCGCAGGCGATGCTCGACCGCCTGATCGCCTTCCTGCGCGCCTCGCTCGCGGGTTCGCGCGTCGGCGTGCAGACGCTCGCCAAGGAGTTCGACCGCCTGCGCGACTACCTCGGCCTGATGCAGGTGCGCATGGGCACGCGGCTGGCGACCAGCTTCGCGCTGCCGGCCGAGGTCGCCGACGCCCAGATCCCGCCGCTCCTCCTGCAGCCGATCGTCGAGAACTGCATCAGGCACGGCCTCGAGCCCAGGCGCGAAGGCGGCCGCATCGACATCGCCGCCGCGCGCGAGGGCGACGCGCTCGTCGTCCGCATCCGCGACTCCGGCGTCGGCCTGTCGGCGGCGCTGCCGGCGGGCGACGGCGGTTTCGGCCTCGACCACGTGCGCGAGCGGCTGGCGACGCTCTACGGCGCGCGCGCGTCCTTCGAGCTCGCCGACGCCGACGACGGCGGCACACTGGCGACGGTGCGTCTGCCGCTGGCGATCGCGCCCGCGCCCGACGCCACGCCGATCGCCGCTGCCGCCGAGGCGGCGGGCTCGGCGAGGAATTAGGCCGCCCCCCGACGGGGTCGGGGTTCAGTTTCGCCGGCCTGCTCCGATAGAGAACGATGAGTCGGCCCGCCCCCCTGCATTCGCTTCTGCTGCGTTGGCCCCGGTGGGCCGGGACGGCGATGATCGCCGCGACGAGCGTCGGCGGCTCGGTGGCGATGACCGCGGCGCTGATGTCGGCGCTCGGCCTGTCCCTCTGGATGCCCCCGACGCTGCAGGTGGCCGTCTCTGTGCCCCTGCTCGTCGCCACCCCGGTAGGTTGGATCATCCTGGGCATGCTCGAGCAACTGGAGCGGGCACGGGCCGAGGCGACCCGGCTGGCGAGCACGGACCTGCTGACGGGCGTCCTCAACCGGCGCAGATTCATCGAGCTCTCGGAGCGCGAGCTCGAGCGCGCCCGGCGCGCCAACACCGCCGTGTCGATCATCCTCCTCGACATCGACGATTTCAAACAGGTCAACGACCGCCACGGCCACCACGCCGGCGACGAGGTGCTGAAGGCCGTGGCGCAAGCCTGCAGTACGGCGCTGCGTCCTTCGGATCACCTCGGGCGCTGGGGCGGCGAGGAATTCGTCGTCCTCCTGCCGCGGGCCGGCACGAGCGACGCGGTGGCGATCGCCCTTCGCCTGCGCGACGCCCTCGCGGTGTCGAGCGCGACCACGCCGGCGCTGGCCGGACTGCGGGTCAGCGCCAGCATCGGCGTCGCCTCGACCGATATCGGCATCTTCGCCGTCGACGAGCTGATCCGCCGGGCCGACCGCGCCATGTACGACGTCAAGCAGCACGGCAAGGACAACGTCCTCGCGGCGGCCCCGCCGCCCGCGGCCTAGCGTCGCTTGGCGGCGGCAGGTGCCGCCGGCGCCCCGCAAGGAGCCGTTCGCGCCGGCCCGCTCCCGTCCGTCGCACGCCGCGCAACGGGCGCAGCGCCTCGCACAGAATGGCGTCATGACGACCCCGTCGACGCCTCTGCCGACCCCTCGCGCCCTGATCGCCGAGGACGAGCCGCTGCTTGCCGCGACGCTGCGCGCCGAGCTTGCGCGCCTCTGGCCCGAGCTCGACGTCGTCGCCGTCGTCGGCGACGGCCAGGGCGCTGTCGAGCAGGCGCTGGCGCTGCGTCCCGACGTCTGCTTCCTCGACATCCGCATGCCCGAGATGAGCGGCCTCGAGGTCGCTCAGGCGCTTGCCGAGGACTGGCCCGACGACGGCGCACACTTCCCGCTCGTCGTCTTCGTGACGGCCTATGACCAGTACGCGCTGCAGGCGTTCGAGCGCGCCGCCTTCGACTATGTGCTCAAGCCCGTCGACCCGGCACGGCTCGCGCAGACCTGCATGCGCCTGCGCGATGCGCTGGCGGCGCGCGCCCCCGCCGGGGCGACGGCATCGACCGCGATCGGCGGCGCCGACCCGGCCGGCCTCGCCGCCGCCGTCGAGCGACTGCGCGCCCTGCTGGGACCGGGCGATCCGTCGGCGATGGCATCGCAGGAGCCGCTGCGCGTCATCCAGGCCGGTATCGGCAACGCCATTCACATGGTGCCGATCGACGACGTCGTCTACTTCGAGGCGGCCGACAAGTACGTGCGCATGCTGACGGCGACGCGCGAGCACCTGATCCGCGTCGCCCTGCGCGAGCTGCTGCCGCGCCTCAACGCGAGCCGCTTCTGGCAGATCCACCGCGGCACCGTCGTGCGCGCCGAGGCGATCGCCTCGGCCGAGCGCGACGACAACGGACGCGTCACGCTGCGCCTGCACGGCCGGCCGGAGCGACTCGTCGTCAGCCGCCTGCACGCGCCGCGCTTCAAGGCGATGTAGCCGGCACCTTCAAGAAGAGGAGTTCAGCCATGGACCGCGACCCGATCGACCCCGATCGCCTCGTCGAGCGCCGCGCACGCCGACGCGTCGACATGAAGCTCGGCTTCTTCATCCGGTTCTGTCGCAATAGCGGCATGAGGCTCAGCGAATCCGGGTGATCGGCCGATGATCAAAGGCCAGCGAATAGAACTGAGATGCGGCGGTCGAAGCTTGGGCTTTTAAACGGTCGAGCTGCCCCTTCTTGATCATGTGCATCGTTTCGATGCCGGCAAGGAGGATGCTCGCGCAGCGAAAGGACTTGAACCCGCGCATGGGTCGCACGATCCGCTTGATCGACCGGTGGTCGGGGTAATCGTACTTTTTGTGCAAATTGGTGCGCTTCAGCGCGAAAAGCCGTTGCGCGACAAGCACTTGCCATTCACCCCCCTCTGCCTCGCGCCACTTCGCGCAACTTCTTGATTTCATTGCCCATCTTGACATCCACCGTGTCAATCTGCGCGAAAAGTACGACTACCCCGCTGTTCGCTTTGATGCCTCCAATGACGGCATCATCTTCGCTGTGATCAAGCAGCGGGGTAAGAGCGCTAGCCTTGTAATGTCAACATGTTTATGGGTGTCGTCGGGGCAATT
>JAYSMB010000274.1:0-2427 GCA_043725065.1 Burkholderiales bacterium | reverse complement strand
GCGGCCCGAGTTGTAGATGACGATGAGGTCGATGCCTCCCGCCTCCTCGCACTTGGCCGACAAGCCCGTGCCGGCACCGCCGCCGATCAGCGGCCGGCCTGCGGCGATCTTGGCGCGAAAGCGCGCGAGGAGCCGCTGTCTAGCGATGCGGGGCATAGGCTCGTGCGGGCGGGTGGCGTTGCGCGCTGGCCGCGACCTCGCGCCAGGCGGCGACCAGGGCATCGGCGAACGCCTCGTCGTTGATGTGCATCGGCAGGCGGATCAGCCGGCGATCGGCGCCAGAGCGAAAGCGCTCTTCGATCGCGGCGAACAGCGCGCGGTCGGCGTCAGGGTCGAAGAAGGGCTGGCCGGGGTTGTCGATCGCCGAGACGCCGCCTTCGGGAATCAGAAAACGCACCGGTCCGGTCATTGCGTTGAGTTTGTCGGCGAGAAACACGCCGATGGCGCGGCACTCGTCGGCGCTGGTGCGCATCAAGGTGACGGTCGGGTTGTGGCGGTAGAGCTTGCGCCCGCGAAAACGCTCGGGCACCGTGTCCCAGGCGCCGAAGTTCACCATGTCGAGCGCGCCGCACGAGCCGACGTAAGGCAGCGCATGGCGCGCGAACACGTCGAGCCGGGTCGCACCGGCCGAGAGCACGCCGCCGCCGATCTCGTCGGCGATCTCGGTAGTCGAGACGTCGATGGCGCCGGCGAGCAGGCCCGAATCGGCGAGCTTTTCCATCGACTGTCCGCCGACGCCGGTGGCGTGGAAGACGAGGCAGTCGTAGTCGTCCTCGAGGCGCTTCACAACCGCCTGAACGCAAGGGGTGGTGACGCCGAACATCGTCAGCCCCAGCGCCGGCTTGTTGTTGGCCGAGATCGCCGGGGGGCGCGTGATCATCCCGGCCAGCGCGTGCGCCGCGTTGGCCAGCACCTGCTCGCTGATGCGATGGATGCCCTGCACATCGGTCACCGAATACATCATGCAGATGTCGCTCGGGCCGACGTAGGGCCGCGTGTCACCGCTGGCCATGGTCGAGACCATGACCTTGGGCACGCCGATCGGCAGCGCACGCATGCCGCTCGTGGCCAGTGAGGTGCCACCGGAGCCACCGGCCGAGAGCAACCCGCCAAGATCGCCGCGGGTCTGGACGAAGCGCGCGAACGCGAGCGCCATCGCGGTGACGGCGCTGCCGCGGTCGCCGCTGAAGACGGCCGATTCGCCGTCGGGATGGTGGCGCGCCACTTCGCGCGGATGAACGACCGCCGCGGACGGCTTGCCCGAGGTCGAGAGGTCGACGGTCACCACGCGCAGGCCGAGCTTTTCCAGGCACTGACGCATGAAATGAAGCTCGCGCCCCTTGGTGTCGAACGTGCCGGCGACGTAGGCGGCGCGGCCGCTGCTCGCAGCCACCGGAAAGTCGAACACCTGCCCGCTGGTCCCTCGCCCGCTTGCGGGAGAGGGGAGGGAAGTCGCGGTGTCGCGAACACCCTCACCCTGCCCTCTCCCGCTCGCGGGAGAGGGTGAAGAACGGGCGATATCGGCGACGGGCGCCGCCGTGCCGCCGGCGTTCCAGCGGTTGAAGCCGCGCACCGTGCGCGGCGCAACGTCGTCGAGCGAAGGTCCGCCATCGCCGTGGGCACGGCGTACCGTGAAGACTTGGGTCGGCGCGGCCTCGTGCGTCGGTGCCGGCGCGGCATCCGCTTCGTCATCGCCGTTCGCGCCCGCGCGCAAACCGAGCAAGCGCTCCTGCAATTCCCGATCAGCACCAAGCTCGGCCGCCGCCATCTCGTGCGCGATCCGGCCGTTCACCATCACGCCGATGCGATCGGCGACGTCGATGGCCACGCCCAGGTTCTGCTCGATCAGCAGGACCGCGATCTCGCTTACGGCGGCCAGCCCGCGCAGGGCCTCGACCACGTGCTCGACGATCAGCGGCGCCAGACCTTCGGTGGGCTCGTCCATCACCAGCAGCTTCGGCTCGAGCAGCAAGGCGCGGCCGATCGCCAGCATCTGCTGTTCGCCCCCGGAGAGCTGCGCCCCGCCGTGGTTCTTGCGCTCGGCCAGACGCGGGAACATCGCGTAGACGCGTTCGACGTCGCGCTTCTTCTTGGCCACCAAACGCAAGGTTTCATCGACGCTGAGCGAGGGCCAGACGCGCCGCCCCTGCGGCACGTAGGCGATGCCGCGCCGCGTGATGCGGTGCGGCGCGAGTCCTCGCACCTCTTCGCCGAACAGCTTGACGCTGCCGGTCGCCGGAACCAGCCCTGTGATCGCGTTGCACAGCGTCGTCTTGCCCATGCCGTTGCGGCCGACGATCGCCAACACGCCGCGCTCGAGAACGAGGTTCACGCCCTGCAAAGCATGGGCACGCCCGTAGTAGACGTCGAGCGCATCGACGGCCAGCACCGGCGACATCCGGCCAGGCCCGGCCGGGCGCTGGGCCG
>JAYSMB010000273.1:0-5885 GCA_043725065.1 Burkholderiales bacterium | reverse complement strand
CGAGAAAAGCAGAGAAGTTGTTCTAGATCAGCCGCTTAGGCAGGGTTCTCAGTAGCAGCAACCGTGGTCACGAGTAGCAACGCGGCTGACGCTCCACAACCGGGCCGACCGCCAGCACATCGAGATCGAGAAACGGGACGCTGCGGCCGGCGTCGAAGTATTCATCGCCGATGTTGCGGCCGCCGACGATGGTCGCCTGGTTGTCGACGGTGAACGACTTGTTGTGCATGCGGCGGTTCAGCCGTCCGAAATCGAGAACGAAGCCGGCCGCGCGTGACCGGTGGCCGACGAACGGGTTGAACAGCCGCACTTCGATGTTCGGATAAGCCTCCAGCTCGGCGATCGTTTCATCGAGTCCCTGGGTGTTGTCGTCGTCGAGCAGCAAGCGCACCCGTACGCCGCGGTCCGCGGCGCGGCGCAAGGCCTCCAGAAGGAGGGTGCCCGACATGTCCTTTTTCCAGATGTAGTACTGCGCGTCGAGCGAGCGTTCGGCGGTGTTGGCCAGGAGCACGCGTGCGGCAAAGGCATCGTGCCCGTCGGCAAGCGCAAAGACGCCCGAGCTTCCGGCGTGTGCCTGCCGCATCGGCGCCAGCGTCCGGCCGAGGCGTGTGCCCTCGGTGTCTTGCAGCGCCGTCGAGGCGTGGCGATGATCGAGCGAGGGCAGCTCGGCGCAGGCTTGCAGCGATGACAAGGCGACGATCGCCAGGGCGCGGAGAAAAGAAGACAGCGCCATCGCGCTTGCGTCCAGTCAGCCGGGGTCGCGCGGCGCGGCGACCAGGACACGTGCCGGCGAGCCGCTCCACATCGACGGCGCGCCATCGCCGGCGGTGCGCCAGGTGAGAGTCGAGTCTACGATTCCGGCGGCGTCGGCCGCGGCCTTGGAGATCGCAAAGCGCTCGCCGCGCTGCCGCGCCGAAGCCTGCAGCTGCTCGGCGACGCGAATCGCACCTCCCACTGCCGAAAGTCGGCGTGCCTCGCCTTCGCCGATCATGCCGGCGACCACCCGGCCGGCGTGCACGACGACCGAAAAATCGGCATCGAATCCCAGCTCGCGGACCAGCCGGTCTGTCAGGACCGCGAAGCGTTCCTCGATCTGCTGCGCCGCGACCATGGCCTGTCCGAGCGACCCGCGAATGCCGCTGTCGTCGAGGCCGAACAGCGCCATCCAGCTGTCGCCGGAGTGGCGGCATTGGACGCCGCCGGCCGACTCGATGGCCGCCGCGGCAATGGTGTGGAATTGGTCGAGCGCATAGAGGGTGTCATGAGCCGAGGCTGCTTCGGCGCCGCCGGCCGCGCCGAAGCGGACCTCGAAGTAGAGGACGGCGACTTCGCGTTCAATCGTCGTTCGTGCGGGCGCAACCGGCCGCCACCATTCCTGTTCGACCACGACCAGCGGCCGCACCGAAACGTCGCCGGTCGGACGCAACTGGCAGGCGAGCCGCACGTCCGCATCGGCGTCGATCCGGTCCAGGGCACGCCGCTCGTCGATCGCCGGCGCCGGGCAATACGCCTGTCCTTCGCTCACTCGCACGCGGCAGGTCGTGCAGCGAGCCCGGCCGCCGCAGGTCGATTGGTGGGCGATGCCGAATCCGCGACTCGCTTCGAGCACGGTCCAGCCGCGCGGAACCGAGACAATGCGGCCCGGATAAGAAATACGGATGGCGCTGCCGCGGCGGCGCTCGTCAAAGCTGCGCACCGCGCGAGCCGCGACCATCAGGCCGATCAAGCCGAAGTACGCCGCCAGCACGCCCTCGCGCATGTCGACGAGCGCAGCGCCCTCGACCGGCGTCGCGGGGGCAGGTACCCGCACGACCTCGACCACGGCGGGACGTTCGGTGAGCTCGCGCCCCATCATCAAAAATCCCAGGCCGGCGAGAACGGGCAAGAGCAACGCCGCGCCGAACAGCACGAAGCGCAGGCGCCGCCACATGGCCCTGCTGCCGAAGGCGAAGTTGAGTCCGAGGCAGCCGTGCACCCAGCCCGGTGCGAGCAACGCAAGCTGGCGTCCCTGGCCGTTCGTCGCCCACAGGTTGGCGACTACCCGGTGGTAGTCGGCGGGCAAGCCGAAGCGCTCGAACGCATACCGGGTTCCGACGAAGTGCCCGATCAGCACCAGAGGCATCGTCAGCCCGAGGACGATCCGCAGCCCCTGGACCGGCGGCATGCGCAAGGTGCGCCGGTCATAGACAGCGACAAGCGCCAGCCCGATGTGGACCGCTGCGGCACTGTAGAGAAGGACGGTGCCGACGCCGCTGTGCCAGAAAAGGACGGTGATGCGCAGCGCCGCTTCGGCGACATGGATCGAGATCAGTCCGAACGCGTGGCAGGCCAAGTGCAGCGTCACATACGTGAAAAGGACCAGACCCGAAGCGAGGCGCAGGTCGCGGCGGCTCTTGATGGACACCGCGAAACGCGGGGCCTTAGTCAATGAACCTTCAGCGCTTGGGCTTCGGCGAAAACGCGATGCAATGCCCATGAGGATTGATGTCGCCTTCGATGATCTTGCAGGACCCCGGTCCGTTCGCGGCACGACCCGGCACGAACTGAATGCAGTCATCGCAGTCCTTGCTCTCGTCGGCGGACACGTCGACGTATTTCACCGCCGATTTGGCGAGCTTCGCCGGCCCTGCCCACGCCTGGTGTCCCGCGAACGCGACGATCTGGATACCCGCCACTGCGGCGAGCCCCGCACGGACGGCGTCGCGCCGCGAGGGGTTGCCGCTCTCAGTTGAATCCATTTTCTTCCTCACCGCGGCGAGCCAGGCTTTCATTCGCTGACGATGAACAGACCGTTCATGTCTTCGTGGCCGCTGCCACAGAAGATGTCGCAGGCGAACGTGAACGTGCCGACCTTGTCAGGCGTGAGCTGCAGCGTCACTGGCTTGCCAGGGACGATGTCGGTCCGCACGCCGAAGTCGGCGAGGTTGAACCCCATCGGCACCTCGGGAGCGGTGAAGCTCAAAGTCACTGTTTCGCCCCTCTTGACGCGAATCTCGTTCGGCACGTAGACGAACTTTTTCGCCATCACGTGGATGACCCGCGCTTTCGACTTGGCCATGGCGAGCGCCGTCACCGAGCCCAGAACGAGTGCTCCGGCCGCGGCGATCACCGTTCGCCTATTGATGGAGGGTGCCATCGCATCAGGCCTTTTGCACAGGCAGCTCAGTGATGACGTATTCCGCCTTCTTCGGCTCGGCCTCGATCTCGCGAAAGCCCAGGCCGCGATACGGCTGCGCTGCATCCCATGGCACCGGCGTGGGCTTGGGTTGCGAGCCGGCGACCGGCAGCGGGAACATCAGCCCCTTCGCCGAGTGGTGGGCAATGTGGCCGGTCATGTGGTGGTTCTCCTGATGGATGTGGCCATAGAACACGGTGACGTTGGGGTGCGGCATCAGCAAGTCGATCGCCCGGCCACCGTCGCGCGTGGTCCAGTCCCATTGCGGATACAGGTCGAACAGCGGCCGGTGCGCGAAGACGACGATGCGCGCATCGGCCGGTTGGCCTTTCAGGTCGTCGGCGAGCCAGGCGAGCTGCTCGTCGCCGAGCTTGCCCGCCGGGTCGCTTACGTTGTCGAGGGCGATGAAGTGCAGGCCCTTGTGCTCGAAGGTGTGGTGAGTGGGACCGAAGAACTCCGTGAAGGCACGGCCGCCGTCGAGCGAGGCGTCGTGCTCGCCGGGAATGAAGCGCACGGTCTTGACCTTCAGACCGCCAATCACGTCACGCACCTCTGCCATGCGCTTGCGGCGCTCTTTCGGATCGTCGGTGGTATGGGTGAGGTCACCGGTGAACATCACGAAGTCGGGGGCATCGGTCAGCGAATTGACCGCTTCGATGGCTTTGGGCAAAGTACCGCGGGGATCGGGATTGGGCGGGCCCTGAAAGCCCCAGTGGGCGTCGGAGAGCTGGACGAAAAAGAAATCGTCGTAAGGCGTGACCATCGCATCGGCGGCGCGCGCCGCGGTGCCGAGCCCCGAAGCGAACACGGCGCCGCCGAAGCTCGCCAACTGCAGGAACTGTCTTCGATCGAATGCACTCATGGGGACTCCAGGGTTGATCAAACGGAGGCCGCCGCAGACGCGCCGTCTGCGGGACTCCTCTTGCCATACCTGCCGTCATCCAAAAATATTCCCAGATTCGAGCAATGACGACTAGATTGCTCAGGCTTTCTACGAGCCCGGGAATAAAGGTGCGGCGTCAACGGTATGTCTATGCAGAGAGGATTCCCCGTGACCAATGAGGTCGACCTTCGGCGCTTCGAGTCGTTGGCACTGCCGCACGTAGACGCGGCATACAACCTCGCGCGCTGGCTCACCCGAAATGATCAGGATGCACAGGACGTGGTTCAGGAGGCACTGCTGAGGGCGATGCGTTACTTCAAGGGCTTTCGGGGCGACAACGCGCGCCCCTGGCTGCTGCAGCTCGTTCGCAACGCCTGCTTCTCGTGGCTGAAGGAGAACCGTCCTGCCGACGTAGTAGCGCTGGAGGAGGGTAGCGAATGCGGCCACGAGCTCGCCGCGCCCGAAGCTGACGCGCCCGATGCGTTGGCGATGAGAAACGCCGACCGGTCGCGAATCAATCTGGCGCTTGCCGCCCTGCCGATCGTCTACCGCGAGGTTCTGGTGCTGCGCGAAATGGAGGACTTGTCGTACAAGGAAATAGCCCATATCGCCGACGTTCCGATCGGCACCGTGATGTCGCGCCTGGCACGGGCGCGACTTCTCATGCGACAGACGTTGGCGCCGTCTGCCCCGCCAGTATTGCGTGCGGTGAGGCGCTCAGTGTCCGGTGGAGCTGAAAGATGAACGGCGCACCTGACATGCAGCAGTTGAACGCGTTCATCGACGGCGAGCTCGATCTGGCGCGCCAGATCGAAATCGAGTCGCTCCTGGCTGAGGATACCGCTACGCGCGCGCAGGTGGAAAGCCTGCGCTCCGTGCGCGACGCGGTACGCGCCAGCGCCGACTACCATGCCGCGCCCGCCGCGTTGCGGGCTCGCATCCAGGGCATCGTCGCTGCGCCGTCGACGCCGCCGCCAACGCGGTCGCCCCTGTTTTCGGACGCCCGAGCGGCGGCGCGACGCTGGTTCGCGTGGCGTCCGCTCGCAACGGCTTTCGGGGTGATGGCGCTGTTTACGGTTGCGCTCAACCTCGCGCTATTGCAGTCCGGACGCGAGGAACGGCTGGGCGAAGAGGTTGTCGCGAGCCATGTTCGCGCCACGCTCTCCCAACGGCTGGTCGATGTGCAATCGTCCGAGCAGCACACCGTCAAGCCGTGGCTGTCCTCGAGGCTGGATTTTTCGCCGCCGGTGTTCGAATTGAAGGTCGCCGGCTCGGTCTTCGAGGGCGCGCGGGTCGACTACCTCGACGGTCGTCCCGTCGCCGCCCTGGTCTACAAACAGGGAGAGCACGTCGTGGAGTCGTTCGTCTGGCCCGCCAGCGGAGCCGATCAGCCGATCACGATGTCGGAGCAGCGGGGTTTTCATCTGGCGAACTGGACGAGGCGCGGTATGACGCACTGGCTGATCTCCGACTTGAACAGGCAGGAATTCGTCGGCTTGGCGCGCAAGTTCGATGCCGCCGACGAGGGCCCGTGAACTCGAGTCAATCCACCTGATCTGACAGGCCGCGCACCCCCCGGATGGACTTAGCCGTCGAGCACTCTAACGGTTCGCTTCCGGCGCCCTGCCTCGATTGAAGGGCCTGAGAGCGGCGTGTCGCGCCTGTTGCAGACGCAGCGTCACAGGCGAAAAGCACCAGACCGAAGGCGCGGCGCAGGTCGCGGCGGCTTTTACTCAGCAGTCCGAAATATAGGCGACAGACGGGGCCTCGAAGAATGACCTGACGAGCGCTCGATTCTTCTGCGTATCTCGCAACTGCTGATCGATT
>JAYSMB010000272.1:0-3646 GCA_043725065.1 Burkholderiales bacterium | reverse complement strand
GCAGAGCGGTCCGATGCGGGTCCGCAACGAGAGGGACCTCGCCTTCATGCGCAGTGCGTTCGGCCCGGTGATCGCCGAAGCGCTCGACCCTGCACAACGTCGATCCAGAAGGCAGCTTCCTCTGCGCGAGGCGGTCGACCGCGATCCGGCGCTCGGCTACTACACGAAAGAAGAGGCCGGCCTTGCGTTCGGCCCTTCGCCATGACCGGCCCGATCCGCACTGCAAATCCGGCCACCGTGCCGAGCCCCTGCATCGACGTGTGCAAGATCGATGCAAGCACCGGCTGGTGCGAAGGCTGCCTGCGCACGATCGACGAGATCGCCGCCTGGGGTGCGCTCGACAATCGCGCCAAACGCGACATCTGGAAGCGCCTGCCAGCCCGGCGAGCCGCCTCTCATCCTGAGCAGAGCGAAGCATCTCAGGGCCCGCATCGTGATCCTTCGCTTCGTTCAGGATGACAGCCGCGATGACGCAAATCGATTTCTGGTTCGATCCGGTCTCGCCCTACGCCTGGCTCGCCTTCGAGCGCCTGCCCGAGGCTCTGGCCGGGCTGTCGTACAACGTCGCCTACCGGCCGGTCCTGTTCGGCGCGTTGCTCAAGCATTTCGAGCACAAGGGTCCGGCCGAGATCGAGCCCAAGCGGGCCTGGACCTTTCGCCAGGTCCACTGGCTCGCGCATCGCGCCGGCGTGCCACTGGACACGCCCGCGCGCCACCCTTTCAATCCGATCGCGCTCTCGCGCCTGGCCTGGGCCACGGCCCCGGCGGGCATGACGCCGAGCCGTCACACCTGCGAGACGATCCTGCGCCACGTCTGGATCGGCGGCGCCGACGCCGAAGCGCCGGAGCGCATGACCGCGTTGCGCGAACAACTTATGCCACGCCTCGATCCGGCGAGCGACGAGGCCAAACAGCGTTTGCGCGATTCGACCGACGCGGCGATCGCGCGCGGCCTGTTCGGCGTGCCGACCATAACCGTCGGCGACAAGCTGTTCTGGGGCTTCGATGCGCTCGAGATGGTCGTGGCCTGCCTGCGCGGCGACGCGTGGTTCGACGCACCGCACTGGGACCGAGAAGGCGCGACGCGGCCGGGATTGAAGCGTGTCTGAGCGCTTCGCTACGCTCCTTTTCGCGTCCATCGGCAGCTTTGGTCTACGGGTTTTACCTGAGCGGATCAGTGTGTCTTTTTCAGTTTCACGTCAGGAAACGTGACGGAGGGCGAGCCAAGATGCGGGTTGGCGTCGCCGCACGGCGATTCTTTTGACTGGGAGGAAATTTCAATATGGTCACAGCAGCAGTTCCGGTGGGCAAGGCCGTAGACAGGCCAATGACGAAGGAAGAGAAAAAAGTCATCTTCGCGTCGAGCCTGGGTACGGTGTTCGAGTGGTACGACTTCTACCTGTACGGTTCGCTGGCGGGAATCATCGCCAAGCAGTTCTTCTCGGCACTCGACCCGACGGCGGCGTTCATCGCCTCGCTGATGGCGTTCGCCGCGGGCTTCCTGGTGCGACCCTTCGGCGCCCTGGTCTTTGGCCGCCTCGGCGACATGATCGGGCGCAAATACACCTTCCTGGTGACGATCCTGATCATGGGCCTGTCGACGGTCGCGGTCGGTATCTTGCCGACCTACGCCTCGATCGGTGTCGCGGCACCGATCATCCTGATCGCCCTGCGCCTGATGCAGGGCCTGGCCCTCGGCGGCGAATACGGTGGTGCCGCGACCTACGTCGCCGAGCACGCCCCGCACGGCAAGCGCGGCGCCTACACCTCGTGGATCCAGACGACCGCGACGCTCGGCCTGTTCCTGTCGCTGATCGTGATCATCGGCACCAAGTACTTCCTCGGCGACGACACGTTCAACAACGGCTGGGGCTGGCGTGTGCCGTTCTGGATGTCGTTCTTCCTGCTCGTCATCTCGATCTGGATTCGCCTGAGCCTGAATGAAACGCCGGCTTTCAAGCGGATGAAGGAAGAGGGCCGCACGTCCAAGGCGCCGCTGACCGAGTCGTTCGGCACCTGGAGCAACGGCAAGATCGTGCTGCTCGCCTTGCTCGGCCTCACGGCCGGTCAGGGCGTGGTCTGGTACACGGGCCAGTTCTACGCACTGTTCTTCCTGACGGCGCAGTTGAAGGTCGAGCCGACGACGGCGCAGCTGATGATCGGCGCCTCGCTCCTGCTCGGCACGCCGTTCTTCATCGTCTTCGGCACGCTGTCGGACAAGATCGGCCGCAAGCCCATCATCATGGCCGGCTGCCTGCTCGCCGCGTTGACCTTTTTCCCGCTGTTCACCGCGTTGACCGGGGCGGCCAATCCGGAGCTCGCGGCGGCTCAGGCCAAGAACAAGGTCGTCGTCCATGCCGACCCGGCGCAGTGCTCGTTCCAGGGCAGCCCGATCGCCCGCGAGATCGACTTCAAGACCTCGTGCGACATTGCCAAGCGCTTCCTCGCGCAAAGCTCGGTCAGCTACGACAACGTCGACGCGCCGGCCGGAACGCCGGCGACCATCTCCGTCGGCGACAAGACCATCACGCCGCCCTCGGCCAACGTCGTCAACCAGAAGTTCGATGCTGAAAGCGCCGGCAAAATCGCCGCCTTCAAGAAGGAGATCGGCGTCGACCTGTCGGCCGCGGGCTATCCCGCCAAGGCCAAGTCGACCGAGTTCATGGGTGGACAGTGGTGGACCGTGGTCGCCATCCTCTGGGTGCTCGTGATCTACGTGACCATGGTCTACGGGCCGATCGCCGCGGCGCTGGTCGAGCTGTTCCCGACCAAGATCCGCTACACCTCGATGAGCCTGCCATATCACATCGGCAACGGCTGGTTCGGCGGCCTTCTTCCGACCACGGCATTCGCGATCGTCGCCTCGACCGGCAATATGTACAACGGCCTGTGGTACCCGATCGTCGTCGCTTCGATGACCTTCGTCATCGGCACGTTGTTCGTCCGCGAGACCAAAGACGTCGACATCTACGCGCACGATCACTGAAGCGAAATCCGCTTCGAGACTCCGGGCCCGGTGCGAAAGCGTCGGGCCTTTTTTTCGCGGTTAGAAAAGCCGCGAATGCTGCTCGCGCAGCAGGTTCTTCCGCACCTTGCCCATCGCGTTGCGCGGCAATTCCGCCACGACGAACAGCGCCTTCGGCAGCTTGAAGTCGGCGATGCGTGTCTTCAGCGTCGCCAGCAACGCGGCGCCGTCGAGGGCGACGCCCGGACGCGCCACGACGACGGCGACCACGCATTCGCCGAAGTCCGGGTGCGGCACGCCGACGACCGCACTCTCGGCGACGCCGGGCAGGTCGTTGATCGAGCCTTCCACCTCGGCCGGGTAGACGTTGAAGCCGCCGCTGATGATGAGGTCCTTGCTGCGGCCGACGATCGTGACGTAGCCGTCGGCGTCGACCTTTCCGACGTCGCCGGTGCGAAACCAGCCGTCGGCGCTGAACTCGTCTTTCGTCTTTTCCGGCATGCGCCAGTAGCCGGCAAAGACGTTCGGCCCGCGCACTTCGATGGCGCCGATCCCGCCTGGCGCCACGGCCTGGCCCTTTTCGTCGCGGATTCGAAGCTCGACGCCGGGCAGCGGAAAGCCGACCGTGCCGCCGCGCCGCTCGCCGTCTTCGCTACGGTAAGGGTTGGAGGTCAGCATCAC
>JAYSMB010000271.1:0-6752 GCA_043725065.1 Burkholderiales bacterium | reverse complement strand
TTGACGCGGCGCGGCCTTCGCATACCGCGCAAACCAAAGAAAACCAAAGAACACCAAAGAAAACCGAAGCAAACCGAAGCAAACCGAAGCAAACCTAAGCAAACCACGACAACAGAGGAGAAGCAAAATGGACGTGCACAACGATCGAATCAGTGGCGAATCGGCTGTCGCTATTTCGCATGGGCGCCGGGGAATCGTAGTCGGCGGAATCGGCGCCGCGCTGGCGGGAGGCACGTTCCTTCCTCTGACTTCCCGGGCGCAGGGCAAGCAGCCGCTGAAGGTGTCGGTCGGCCGGATACCATGGGCCGCCGGCAATTCCCCGGTGACGCAGTACATGATCAACAACAAGCTCTTCGAGAAGCGTGCCGCCGAGCAGGGTTACGCACTGACGATCGACTGGCGCGACTACCCGACGGCGATGCCGATGGTCGAGGCGATCGTCGGCTCCAACCTCGACATGGGCATGTGGGGCAACACGCCGATCATCCGCGCCATCTCGGCGGGTCTGCCGATCAGCCTGCTCTCGGTGGGCGAAGGCCATCTGCGCTTCCTGATCGCGACGCGCAAGGGTTCGCCGATCCGCAAGGTCGAGGACCTGAAGGGCAAGACAATCGGCGTGCAGCTCGGTGGCGATCCGTACAACGCGCTGACGTCGATCCTGCGCTACGAACTCGGCAGTCCGAATCCGAAGGACCACGGCATCAAGCTGATTAACACTACGACGCAGGCGATGTCGGCGCAGGTGCCGACGGGCATGGACGCCGCGTGCTGCATCTATCCGGCGTTTTTGGCGGCGCAGGCGACGGGCACCGTCGCGATCGTCAACTCGTTCGGGTACACCGAGGACTACTACGAGGGCCCGCTCGGCAAGGGCGGCGGCATCCTCATCCCGTCGGTAAAGAAGTCCCCCTTTTTCCCCGACGGCTACTACCTGCATCGTTCGTTCTGGATCGCCAACAACGCCCTGATCGACAAGCATCCGAAGATCGTCGTCGCGTACCTGCTCGCGCAGGAGGAGGCCGTCAACGCGCTGACGGCGATGAAGCCGGGCCCGGTGTCGCAGCTCGTCAAGGAGTTCTGGAAGCTCGACCCCGACGCGGGCGCAAAGGCCGTCATGGACGACGTGCTGTTCTCGCGCGGCTGGTCCTGGCCCACCGAAAACGACGCGCGCGCGGTTCTCGAAACCTCGAAGTACCTGGTCGACAGCAAGGTGATCGAGCAGCCGCTGACGTGGGCGCAGGTCAAAGGCGCGTTCGCGAAGACGGCGCCTCTCGTGAAGCAGGCCTACGACAAGATGGGCTCGAAGCCCGCGGCCGCCGAGTTCACGCGAACCGATGTGGCCGACCTGCGCGGAGTGCCGGTGTGGGACATGGCGCGCTGGGCCGACCGCAGCTGAAATTCCTTAACCTCATTTATTAGGAAACACACTCAAATGTTGAAAGTAGGATTCATCGGTCTCGGCGTCATGGGCTCGCCGATGGCGCTCTGCATACTCAAGGGCGGCCATCCGCTCACCGTCTACGACCTGAGCGCTGATGCAGTCAAGCGCCTTACCGACGCCGGCGCCAAGGCGGCCGCCACGCCGAAGGAAGTCGGTGCGGCCAGCGACGTGGTCGTGACCATGCTGCCCGAACCGCAGCACGTGCGCCAGGTCGTGCTCGGCCCGAACGGCGTCGCCGAAGGGCTGAAGCCCGGCGGCGTCGTCATCGACATGAGCACGATTGACCCCTACACCTCCCAGGAGATCGGCGCCGAGCTGAAGGCGAAGGGCATCGACATGGTCGATTCTCCCGTCGGCAAGACCTCGGAGCATGCTGCGACCGGCACGCTGACCCTGATGATTGGCGGCGACCCTGCGGTCATCGACAAGGTCCGGCCGGTGTTGAACCAGATGGGGAGCGACAGCTATTACTGCGGTGGCCTCGGCATGGGCCACGCGATGAAGATCACTAACAACCTGCTCGCGACAACGATCATGACGGCCAACATCGAGGCCCTGGCCATCGGTGCGAAGTGCGGCCTGACGCTCGAGCTGATGATGGAGGTCATGAAGACGACCATGGGCAACAACGCGCAGCTCTACGTCGCGATGCCGAAGAAGGCGTTCAAGGGCGACGACAGCCCCGGCTTCATGATCAAGCTTGCGAGCAAGGACGTGCGGCTCGCAGTGGAGCTGGCACGCAAGCAGGGCTTCGAGCCGCTGGTGGGTGCGGGCGCCCAGGCCACGCTCGAGCGCGCGACCAAGCTCGGGCTCGGTGAACGCGACACCGCGGCGCTCCTCTTCGAGCGCGAGAAGGCGCTCGGCATCGAGGTTCGGCCGGCGCCGACAAAGGCTTGACTACGCGAGGACACGCATGCCTGCCTACCTGATCAACGACATGGAGGTCTTCGACCCGCAAGGGCTGGATGACTACAAGCAGCTCTCGCCGGCGACGGTCGCGCAGTATGGCGGCAAGTTCCTGGTGCGCGGCGGCGCGATCACGCAATTGGAGGGCGACTGGCAGCCCAAGCGGCTCGTGATTCTCGAGTTCCCGAGCGTCGAGCAGGCGCAGGCATGGATCGACTCTCCGGAATATGCCGCGCCGCGCATGATGCGCAAGAAAGCTGCGCGGTCCAACATCATCGTCGTGGAAGGCGTCGCGCCGGCCTAACCGCCCGTGCGAAAGGAAACTAAGGAGGCTCGATGCAAACATCGACCACGGCGCCTAAAGTCGCCGATCTCGTGCCGCGGATCCCCCCGAAGATCCGCTTCACCGGCGTGCAAAAGCGCTACCCCGGCAAGGGCGCGACCGCCGGCGGGACGCTCGCGCTCGATTCGTTCGACTTCGAGTTCGCGCCCTCGGAGATCATCTCCATCGTGGGTCCGACCGGATGCGGGAAGTCGACCGCGATGAACGTGCTGGCGGGCTTCGAGCAAGCCTCGGCCGGCAACGTCACGGTCGACGGCAACGTCGTGACCGCGCCGGGATCGGACCGCGGCGTCGTGTTCCAGCACTCGACGCTCTTCCCGTGGATGACCGTGCTCTCCAACGTCGTGCTCGGCGTGAAGTGTCGCGGCGAAGAGCGCGAGAAGTACGAGCCGCGCGCCTTCTCGCTGCTCGAGGAAGTCGGCCTGAAAGGCTTCGAGCGCCACTTCCCGTACCAACTCTCGGGCGGGATGCAGCAGCGCGTGCAGATCGCTCGCGCGCTGATCAACGAGCCGGAAATCCTGCTGATGGACGAGCCGTTCGGCGCGCTCGACTACCAGACGCGCTTGCTGATGCAGAAGCTGCTGCTTCGACTGTGGGCGCACTTCCGTCCGACGATCCTGTTCATCACCCACGACGTCGGCGAGGCGATCTTCATCTCGGACCGCGTGATCGCGATGACCAAGCGGCCGGGGCGCGTCAAGAGCATCGTCAGCGTGACGGCCCCCAAGCCGCGCGACTACGACTTCATCGGCTCGCCCGAATTCACCCGGCTCGAGCACGACCTCGTGCTCGCGGTGCAAGGCGAGGTTGAAGGCGACGAGCCGGCGGCGCATTGACCCCACGCCCAAAAAAGACCTGCCCAGAGACTTCATCCATGTTCACATCATTCAATCCCGCGGCCAGCGTCGCAGCCCTTGCCTGCATCGCGCTGCTGCCACTCGGGTCCGTCGCGCAACCGAAGCCCGAAGCCCTGGTGGAGTTCAACTACGGCATCCCGAACGCAAACCACGCCACCGTCTTCGTGGCGCAGGATCTGGGGCTGTTCGAGAAGGCCGGCCTGAGGCCGAAGTTCTATATCTTCCAGTCGGGGGCGCCGTTGCTCGCCGGGTTGAAGAGCGAAAGCCTCGACGTCGTCACGGCCGGACTGGCACTGGCGTTGGCGCTCGGACAGAACATCCCCCTCAAGTTCCTGTTCTGGGAAGCCAACTCGGCCGTCAGCGAAGGCCTCGTCGTCGATCCCAAGTCGGGCATCAAGTCGTTTCGCGACCTCGCCAAGGCGCGCAAGATCGCTGCCGCCACCGGGACGTGCGCGCAGGTCTCGCTGTACATGATGGCCAAGAAGCTCGGCATGGACTATTCGAAACTCGACGTCGTCAACATCCCGGCGCCGCTGTTCCGCAACTCGTTCATGAGCAATTCGATCGACGCCGGCGTCGCTTGGCCGCCGTTCTCGCTGCAACTTCAATCCGAAGGCTATTCGGTCGTCTCGTTCGACGGCGACTACACGCCGCCCGGCGGCCTGTGCCCGGGCCTCACTGCGGCGCGCCCCGCGTTTCTCAAGCAGCACCCGGAAGTCGGGCTGAAGCTGGTGCAGGTCGAAGCGATGGCGCGCGAGGCGATCGCCAAGAATCCCCAGGTCGCCATCGATGCGTACGTCAAGCGCCAGCAGCTGGCACCGGACGTCGCCAAGGCGGTCGTCGAGCGAGAGTGCTGCGACCGCGGCATCCCGAGCTTCGCCCTGCAGCTCGACCCGAAGTCGCCGTACTCGATGACCAACAAGGACGGCGGCCTCGCCGAGAAGCTGTACATCGCTATCGAAGCACTTGTCGCGATGAAGGCGGCTCCCGAGAAGATCCCGATGAGCGTCATCCAGGAGGCGGTCGATCCGACCTACCTCCGCGAGTACGTCAAGAGCGGCGGCAAGTAAGGCCTCCGAAAGTCTCGTCTGGGAGCCATGCCGATGACATCCGCGAACCTCGAGTTGAATCCGATCCCCGAGCTTCATCCGAACGCTGCGCGTGCGCACGACAGCCGAAGGCCGTTGCCGGACATCGCCTGGTCGGTCGGCGCAATCGTTTTGCTGCTCGCCGTCTGGTTCGCGATCTCGCACTCGAGCTTCGTCAAGCCGGGGTACATCCCTACACCCGAGGAGCTCGGCAAGACGTTCTACGAGCTCGTGCGCGACGGCTACCAAGGCAAGCCGCTCTACGAGCACATCGGGATCAGCCTGTTCCGCACGCTCACCGGCTTTCTTCTCGGCGTCGTCTTCGGCGTTCCCGTCGGGTTGCTGGCCGGGTACAGCCGGCGCGCAGGCGCGATGATCTCGCCGATCATGGCGTTCATCCGCCCGATCCCGCCGATCGCGTTCATCCCGATGGCGGTGCTCTACTTCGGCCTTGGCGAAGTCGGCAAGATCGTGCTGATCTTCTTCGTCTCGTTCAATTACGTGCAGGCGAACGCGCAGGCCGGCGCCGCGAACTTCCCGATCGCTTACCGCCGCGCCGCCGACTCGCTCGGCCTGGCGCCGATGCAAACGTTCGTGCACATCGTGATGCCGGGCGCGCTGCTGCAGATCTTCACCGGACTCAAGACGGCGCTGGCGCTTTCGTGGGCGGTCGTGGTCGCGGCCGAGCTGGTCGGCGCGCAGAGCGGTCTCGGCTTCATGATTTCCGACGCGGCACTGCTGTTCCGTATTCCCGTCGTCTACATCGGTGTCGCGTTGATCGGCGCGATCGGCCTGCTGCTCAACTTCGGGCTGAATATCGTCGAGACGCGGGTCGTGCACTGGAAGGGCCGCTGAGCCCCGCATCGAGCGATCGCAGAAGCGACCGGACATCCCATTCCCAGAAGGACACAGCCATGAACACCCGACGCATCCTCGCTTCGACACTCGCCGCCGTGGCGCTCGCCTCGATCGCCGCCGGCAATGCCGCCGCGCAAGGCGCGCCGCTCGAATTCAACTACGGCTACACCACCGCGGATCACGTCAATCTCTACGTCGCGCAGGATCTGAACCTGTTTGAGAAGGCCGGCCTGAAGCCGAAGTTCTTCACCTTTCCGTCCGGCGCCCCGCTGCTCGCGGCGCTGAAGAGTGACAGCCTTGACGTGCTGACCGCTGGCCTCGGATTCGCCTTCGCGCTCGGCCAGAAGATTCCGCTGACGATGATGTACTGGAATTCGAACGACTCGACCGGCGAAGGACTCGTCGTCGATGCGAAGAGCGGCATCAAGTCGTTCCAGGACATCGGCAAGGCGACGAAGATTGGCGCCGCCTCGGGCACCTGCGCGCAGGTGGCGCTGTACCTGATGGGTAAGAAGGTCGGCATCGACTACAACAAGTTCAACATTGTCAACCTGCCCGCCCCGCTGTTCCGCAACTCGTTCCTCAGCAGCTCGATCGATGCCGGCATTGCCTGGTCGCCCTATTCGGTAATGCTCGATGCCGAAGGCTACAAGGTGGTCAGCTGGGACAGCGAATACACGCCGCCAGGGGGCTTGTGCCCGCGCACGACAGCAGCGCGCCCGGCGTTCCTGAAGGCACATCCCGAGCTCGGCGTGCGGTTGCTGCAGGTTGACGCGATGGCGTCGGAAGCGGTCGCCAAGAATCCGCAGATAGCCTACGACGCCGTGGCCAAGCGGCTGTCGCTGACGCCCACCGTCGCCAAGGCGACCGTCGACCGCGTTTACATGCAGCGGCCGACGTACGCGCAGCAGCTCGACCCCGCGTCTCCCTACTCGATGACGTCGAAGGAAGGCGGTCTCGCCGGCAAGTACCTGCTGGCGACGCAGGTGCTGCTCGAGACCAAGAGCATTCCCGAGGCGGTGCCCATGAGCGTTATCCAAGGCGCCATCGATCCGACCTACCTCAGGCAATTCGTCGAGCGCGGCGGCAAGTGATCGTGCCCGGCTTTTTTCTCCCCTCCCGGAAAGAACACCATGAGCAAGACCTACACCAAACGCCTGGGCATCCTGCGCAAGCGCGAAGACATGACGCACGAGCAGTTCGTCGCCCACTGGATGGGCACGCACGCCAAGCTGTGCATGAAGCTGCCGAAGATGCGC